>CBFGYQ010000006.1:0-18746 GCA_965652995.1 uncultured bacterium | reverse complement strand
TACAGCGAGCCATGATGGTATTTATTAATGATCCTTTTCGCCAGAGAAAGTCCTAGTCCCCAACCTCTTTTCTTGGTGGTAAAACCCGGATGAAATACTTTTTTTATTAAGTGGTTGGGAATACCTTTTCCGGTGTCGCATACATTTATCTTCACAGCCTGTGGCGTGTTGGTAACGTCTATGTCTATCTTACCCTGTCCGTCCATAGCATCCAAAGCGTTGCGCATCAGGTTCTCCAATACCCAATCGAATAAGGGCCCATTGATATAAACAGGAATCTCTTCTTCATTAGTTGTATAATTAATAGAAACTTTTGCAGGTGCCCGTTTTTGCATATACCTTACCATCTCTTTTATGTGCAGCATCAGATCTTCCTCTTTCAGTTCCGGATCACTGCCTACTTTCCCAAAGCGATCAGCTACTAGTTTTAGACGCCCAAGGTCATTACGCATTTCTGCGACCGCTTCTTTATTCTTTTCATCTTCTGAAAGCAACTCCAGCCAGCCTTCCATAGAGGTAAGTGGAGTACCTAACTGATGCGCCGTCTCTTTTGACAAACCTACCCATACCTGATTTTGCAATGATTTGTTGGCAGCACTCAGTGCAATGATAATAACCACAATAAATAATAAGACAATCACCAACTGTACAATAGGAAAATACTTAAGTTGCCTTAATAAATGAGAATCTCCATAATAAAGTTTCTGTAAGCCAAAACCATAATCGATCACGATAGAATCATGTTCTACTTTAAAATCTTGGAGCTTCTTTTTTAGGTAATTTTTATCCCTATCCAATTTCAGGCTGTCCAGATTTTTATGATCTACCACGCTATCTTTTTCATCTGTAAGAATGATGGGAATGTTGTTGTTTTGCTGAATGATATTGAGAATGTATTCGTTTGCAGTTGGGTCTGTGGTAAGTGATAGTACTTTTAAACCATCTACATATTGCTCCACTTTTTTCTTTTCATCTTCTGCAAGTTTACCGGCTAGCAAATTGGTATAATAAGCAGTAGCACCTACGATACATAGTGCTATTATTACAAAATATGTTTTCCAATTAAAAAATTGCCGCATGACCCGCTAATGAAATGAAGGTAAAAATATTGTGATTTTTGACGAATAGCTACTATTTTTGTCGCGTTAATTTTTAGCCAATAAAAGATGCAACAACCAACTCAGGATAACATCATAGAAAACCAAGCGGATATTGAATTGAATAAACCTTCAAAATCCCGTTTCTTATTCCTGCTTTTCTTTTTCTGTTTTTTCATTTTTGCATGGGCAGGGTGCTACAATTTATATGAGCATAAGTTTGTCCCAAATGATCAAACTGTAGTTCCTGAAAACACATTGTACGAGCCTAAGTACAAATAGGTAGTTTTACCGCTACTTTTTCACCATGATTATTAGTGACCATGATACCGCTGTTGTAATTCTTAGTTACAACGGAAAAAAATGGCATGAGCTTTTTCTTCCACAGATCGTTGCAGAAGCATCATCAGGATATGATGTAGTGGTTGTAGATAATGCTTCTACAGATGATACGCTTTCTTATGTTCAAGAAAATTTCCCTTCAGTAAAAACACTTCAAATAGCTGTAAACAAAGGTTTTTCTAATGGATACTACGAAGCATTAAAACTAATACAAGCTAAATACTACATTCTTCTTAGCTCCGATTTTGAAGTGACCCATAACTGGTTTCCTCCATTACTGAATGCTATGCAGCATTATGAAGGACTTGCTGCTTGTCAGCCAAAAATCCGCTATTGGAAAGAGCGAGTGTATTTTGAATATGCAGGCGCAGCCGGTGGTTTTAAGGATAAGCTAGGCTATTTGTTTTGCAGAGGGAGAATTTTTGATACACTGGAAAAAGATGAAGGCCAATATGAAGATGATATCGAAATTTTTTGGGCTTCCGGTGGGTGCTTAATGGTGCGATCTGACCTTTATCATAAAGTAGGTGGACTGGACAAAGACATGTACGCCCACATGGAAGAAGTAGATCTTTGTTGGCGTTTGAAAAATGCCGGATATAAAATTGGCTACGTTGGCAATTCCACAGTGTATCATGTAGGGGGTAGTGTTATTAGTTATGGCAGCCCACAGAAATTATACTACAATTTTAGAAACAGCCTTGTATTATTATTAAAGAATGAAGCAGGGGCAAAATTACTTTGGTTATTCCCTTTAAGACTTGTGTTGGATGGTGTTGCGGGTGTCCAGATGCTTTTTCAAGGTAAGTTTAAAGAAATAGGAATAATTGTAAAAGCTCATTTTCATTTTTACGGAAGTTTCGGAAAATGGCTAAAGAAAAGACAAGAAGCTAAAAAACTGGTAGTGGTTCGTAATGAAGTAGGCATCTACAATAAAAGTATCGTCTGGGATTATTTCGCTTTAGGCAAGAAGCGGTTCGACAAACTGAATTACAAGCCTAAAAGATTATCGTAGCTCCTTATTCTTCCAAAGCAAGTTTTTGCATTTCTGCATTTATCAATTTTCGCCATCTGTATTGTTGCGATTTATTGATTCCATGATTCGTTTCACCGTCATAATCGTCTTGCATTTTTTTGAGCTTGGCTAAATATTCATTATGTAGTTTATCTATTTGACTCACATACTTTTTGGGGTTGAACATCTTATTACTCAATGCTTCTGCTAATTGCCTCGCCACCAAAATGGTGATGTCGAAATGCAATTGCTCATGAGCTAAGGTATAATCGTTATAACCTTTTTCTGTGTACCAAGAACTTGCTTTATCCATATAAGGATAAAGCTGTATCAAAATATGCTCTTCTCTCTTACTTCTTCTGTACTCCATTGTCAACTTAATGCCGCTATGGGTCATTGCTGTCCACTTTGTTCCTTTTACAGGTTGTCCTTTAAAGTCGTCCCATGTAAGACGCGGTTCCGAAAAAGATACCTCATCTCGCTTCTTCAACGCGTCAGTAAGCTGCACTTGCGCAGCAATGATATTTTGCGAGAGTGCTTTATAAGAAAACAAAAAAGCAATAAGAAACGAAGAAACTAATTTCATTTTTTCTACTTACTCAAACTAAATGCCAAAGAAAGTTAAGATTGATATTCGATTGCTTTTTGTCCACAAAAGAATAGTTTCAAAAAAACAAAAGTAATATGGTGCTGTGAAAACAAAGTCTTGTTGCAGCACAAAAGATGAAGTCTATCGAATATTACAAACACAATAAAACCATACATTTGTGGTTATAGCCTTGTATTCTCATGCGTATATTTTTTCAAGTCAGTTTAACCCTTTTTATTAGTTGTATAAGTGCAAAAGCTCAGAACTACTACTCCGCAGCAGAGTTTGGGGCATCGGTAGGTGCATCTCAATATTTTGGCGATCTAAATGATGAATATGGTTTAAAATATGTACGCCCTGCTTTGGGTGGTTTTGCTCGTTATCACCTCAATCCCTATATATCTGTAAGAGGAAATTTACTTTACACACATGTAGGCTACGCAGATAAATACTCATCGAACCCTTACAATAGAAAAAGAAATCTAAGCTTTCAAAGCAATGTGTATGAAGGCTCTATTCAAGCTGAGTTTAATTTTTTCAGATACCATACGGGAGAGACAAAAAGCCGCTTTACACCCTATTTAACAGGTGGTATAGGAGTTTTTTACTACAATCCATTTGCTATTTATGAAGATAAAAAATACTCATTAAGGCAATTAGGCACAGAAGGACAACACGCCGGAATAGGGGGAAGAAACTATAGTAAATTCAGCATGTGTTTTCCGGTAGGTGCAGGCTTTAAATATTGGTTGCGTCCGGGAATAAACCTGGGTGTAGAAATTGCAAACAGGCTCACACTCACCGATTATTTAGACGATGTAAGCACCTCTTATGTAGGAAGTGATAAGTTTCCAACAGATCCTAAGAATCCAAACCCTGCTTATGTTTTGCAGGATCGATCGGTAGAAATAGACTCAAATAATCCATTGGGTAGATCGGGTAAGCAACGCGGCAATTCTTCCACTAAAGATCAGTACATGATGGTTTTGATTAACCTTTCCTTCCAGCTAAAAGTGTACAAATGCCCTGCTTATATGAACAACGTTCTTGAATATTATTGAGGAATAAACACCGTTGTTTTAAGTACTTGTTGAAGAAGAGTTTATAAAAATAAAAAAGCCGACTTGAGAACAAGCCAGCCCCTATAAACCCTATCAGATACAAATGTAGTCATTCATCTGAAATGAAAAATTTTTTTTCTGAATTTTCTTTAATTTTTTAACAGATATTTTTTACTGTTATTCTTACCGATAGAATGCTCATTTTCACCGACTATTTTCCAGTCCTTGCCGAATAAATGTTTTTAGACCTTCATAGTGCAGCTTAGTTTTGTGTTATTGATTTGAAATTAAACATCACTTATGGCCAAGTACTTTATTCTTTTATACTTATTAATAGCCAATCTGTCTTCAGCTCAAGTAAAAGTGAGTGGAAGAATAACTGATGAAACCGGACTACCTGTAAAAGGAGCTAGCGTTTCACTTAACAACACTCTGGATGGCGCAACAACAGATTCTTCAGGAACATTTTTATTCACTACAACCGAAAAAGGAATACAAATTTTAGTTGCTACTGCTGTAGGGTATTCCACATCAGGTAAAGAGATCAACGTAGAGAATGAAGTAAATAACTTGGTTCTTATTATTAAAAATACAGCACGGACACTTGAAGAAGTAAGTATTACAGCAGGAGCTTTCGAAGCTAGTAATGATAAAGACAAAACTGTTTTAAAGCCTCTGGATATTGTAACCACTGCAGGCGCACAGGCTGATGTTGTAAGGGCTATAGAAACATTACCAGGTACTCAAAAACAAGGCGCACAAAATGGTTTGTTTGTACGCGGTGGAGATGCTAGTGAAGCAGCCTATGTCATTGACGGGCTTGTAGTACAGAATGCTTTTTTTAGTGGACCTCCGGGCGTTTCTACACGCAGTCGTTTTGGTGCATTTCAATTCAAAGGTGTTTCTTTCAGTAGTGGCGGTTATTCAGCAAGATATGGACAGGCTTTATCATCAGTATTGGAGTTGAGCAGCTTGGATCTCCCAGAACAAAGCACTGTGAATTTAGGAATAAACATGGCTGGTGTATATGCAAGCGGCAGCAAACTTTGGAAGAATAGTGGCGGTGATGTTACAGCTTATTACAATAACCTTCAACCCTTCTATGGCATCATTAAAACCAATGTAGATTTTTATGAAGTACCTAAAGGATATGGTGGGTCTGCTAGATATGCTTGGCAACCAAACAAAAACGGTCTGTTGAAAATAAATGTTGCAGGCAGTCAGTTCAAAAGTGGTATTGGAGTACCTAATCCATATGAGCCTAAACAGAAAATCAAGTATGATTTACAGAACAATAATTATACAGCCGCCATTTCTTTCAAGCAATCATTCGGTACAAAATTTAAGTTATACACTGCCGCCGGGTATAGTTACAACAAAGATGCATCTCAATTTGATACAATTCGGGGTTTACAACTAGACCAACGAACACAAACAAGAATAGAAGGAACGTATTTCGTCAATAGTAGACTAAATATATTACTAGGCACAGAGCTCCAACATTTTGAGGTAGACAATGAATTTGGTTATTACAAACGAGGTTTTAAAGAAAATATGATAGCCGCTTATTTTGAAGCAGAATACACGCCTGTATATTGGTTGGCGGTGAAACCGGGAGTTCGATATGAAAAAAGTAAGTTATTACGAGAATCGAATATAGCTCCTCGAATAGCACTTGCGCTAAAAGCCGGTAGACATGGACAAATATCATTAGCAAGCGGTATGTTTTATCAGCTTCCTGATTACATGTATCTCTACACAGTGAACCCTTACAACCAAAAATACAATTTTCAAAAAGCAATTCATTACATAGCTAATTATCAATGGCAAAAAGCTGACCGTACCCTGCGTATAGAAGGATATTATAAAGATTACCAAAGCCTGATGAGAGAAAGAAGAATTGCAAATGGTGTATATTATGATCCAAACATTTATCGCAGTTTAGATTCTGGATTTGCAACAAACACATTAGCCGTAAACAATAGTGGATATGGATATGCTGGAGGTGCAGAACTTTTTTGGAGAGATAAGAAAACTATAAAGAACACCGACTATTGGGTTTCTTACAGTTATAGTGACACCCGTCGTTTGTATAAAAATTACCCTACTGAAGCGATGCCCGAATTTATCTCAAAACACAACTTGAATATCGTGGCAAAATATTGGATCGATAAAATAAACACACAAATAAACGCTACCTACAGCTATGCCAGTGGCAGACCTTACTACGACCCCAACCACTCTATATTTCTCGGAGATCGTGCACCGGAATATCACAATTTATCTTTCACCATCAATCATCTTCGTTCGATAAAAAAATGGTTTTTTGTGTTCTATGCCGGTGTAGATAATGTAATGAATTACAAAAATGTGTTTGGCTATCGCTATGCTGCTGATGGTACAAAAACAGCAATCGTTCCACCACTATACAGGTCATATTTTGTAGGTATCAACATGTCTCTTACAAAATTTGACAAAGATGAATTATAGGATAATATCTAAGCAACTAATAAATAAATCATATAAAAACAACAACATGAAAAAACTACTCTTTACTGCATCTATTACTGCTTTTTCAATTATTGCAAATGCGCAAGATTACAAGCAAGTTTTGCAAAACACATTTCTTGCTTTTGACACTACAATGAATGTGGAAGTAAAAACACAACAAAGCAATAAACTATCGCTTATCTCGAAAAAATATGCAAATGAATGGACTTCACATTATTACAATGCTTACAGCAAAGCTCAACTTTCTTACATGGAAAAAGACGATGCAAAAAAAGATGCATACTTGGATGAAGGAGAAAAAGAATTGGAAGAAGCCAAAACACTTTTAGGTAAAGACAATGATGAAACCTATGTTCTTGCAGCAATGTTGGCTAATGCTCGTCTTGCAGTAAAGCCACAAGCTCGCTGGCAGAAATATGGAAAACTGTTTGAAGAAAATCTGGAGAAAGCAAAGGCTATGAATGCAAACAATCCGAGAATATATTATCTATATGGAACAAGTAAATTCTTTACTCCAAAAATGTGGGGTGGAGGAAAGAAAGTAGCACTACCCTATTTTGAGAAAGCTGATAGTCTGTTTGCAAAACAACCTACGGGGGATATCACAGTCATTACTTGGGGTAAAGAAGCAAATGCCTATTTTCTTACACAAGCAAAAGGAGAGGACAAAGAGTAAATTTCTAAAATACTATTAAAACTGTACGGGTCGCGGCATAGCCGCGACCCGTACAGTTTACAAATATGATTGTATTATTCACCAGTGAGTATTAAAGGATATTTTTTTTCCGAACCCGGCGCACTATTAAGTGTATTTTCTTCTTCTACAAAATGCACTTCGCCTTTTCCTGGTGTTTTCTCTTTAAAAATATTTTTTACAATTTTTTCTGTTCTGGAGACTACTTTAGTTCTTTCATCTTCGCTGCCGTTGTAAAGTTGCTTATCACCCATTGTTACAACAATTTCTTTGCTAAAATCACTGCTTACCTTTACAGTTACTCTATTCACAGTAGGGAATGATGCAAATACACTATCCTCCATCTGTTTTATTTCTTGAGTATGATCCGTATCCATATTGCAAGAAGTAATAATTGCTAATAGCAAAACAAATAAAATTGATATTGGTTGTTTCATAAATTATCTTGAAAGTTTTGTGATCTTTAAACGTTGTCAATTACCTCCCCTTCCAAATCATAATCATAAGCCTTCGTGATTTTCACATTCACAAAATCACCGATGGGCAATGCTTTCTTAAAATGAATGATGACTTCATTATCCACTTCCACACTGTCAAATTCTGTACGTGCTAAGTAACGACCGGCTTCTTTTTTGTCTATCAGCACTTTGAATTCTTTGCCGACCTTCTCCTGATTTTTTTCATAGGAAATTTCTTGTTGCACTTCCATCACTTCCTGTGCACGAGCTTCTTTTTCTTCAGAAGTCAAGGTGTCAGTAAGGTCGTAAGCACTTGTATTTTCTTCATGCGAATAGGTGAAAATACCAACACGATCAAGACGTACATCTTCTAAAAATTGTTTCAGTTGCTCTACATCATCTCTCGTCTCACCCGGGAAGCCTGCAATCAAGGTACTTCTCAAACAAATTCCCGGCACTTTATCACGAATAGCTGCAATGAGATCATAGATTTCCTGTGTTTCCAACTGACGCTTCATTGCTTTGAGCATGTTGTTGCTGATATGTTGCAATGGCATGTCGAGATAGTTGCAAATGTTATCTCGCTCACGCATCACGTCCAAAATATCCAGCGGAAACTTAGACGGATAAGCGTAATGCAAACGTATCCAATGCAAGCCTTCAACATCAGAAAGATATTTTAGCAAATCACTTAACGCTCTCTTTTTATAAATATCCAAACCGTAGTAAGTAAGCTCTTGCGCGATCAACATAATTTCTTTCACGCCCATACTTACTAACTTTTTCGCTTCTGCTACTACTTCTTCAATGGTTTTAGAAATGTGTCCGCCGCGCATCAAAGGAATAGCACAAAAAGCACAAGTACGATTGCAGCCTTCCGAAATTTTTAAATAAGCATAATGTTGCGGTGTTGCTAACATGCGCTCACCCACCAATTCTGTTTTATAATCTGCATCAAATTGTTTCAATATCAACTGCAATTCCATCGTACCAAACCACGCATCTACTTCAGGTATTTCATTCATCAAATCCTGACGATAGCGTTCGCTTAAGCAGCCTGTCACATAAACTTTATCCAGCTTTCCATCTTGTTTTAAACCCACTTGCTCGATGATAGTGTTGATACTTTCTTCCTTCGCTTTGTCAATGAAACCGCATGTATTTACCACCACAATGTTGTGATCCAGTTTTTGATTTTCATGTAACACGTTAATGCCATTAGCACTAAGCTGTCCGCTCAACACTTCACTATCCACCATATTCTTGGAGCAACCAAGCGTGATAATATTTACTTTGTCTTTTTTTAATGTTCTTGTCTTCACGTGTCTCTTTTATAAAACGATTTAGGTTTTTGATTGGTGTTTCTTACACTTAATATTTCAATTGTTGTGTGAGAGTATTTATAAATGATCCAATAATCTCGTACCAACTTCATGCGAATATTACTGATATTGGTAGATGTACTGAGTTCAGGAAAAATCTTTAGTAACGATGTAGCTGTTTTAAATTCACCTCTCAACTTTTTACTGTAAGCACTAGATTTATTGTTGTTATTCCAATAAGTAAAAATCAAAATTCTATCTAACTGTGCACGTTTCGACCACTTAACCTTTCTCATTACTACTATCAAATTTTCTGAAAAGTTCGTCAACTTCCACTTCAGCTTCTTCCTCAGTAAAAACTCTTCCCATTCTCACATCTTCTAACCCTTCCTCCACAGCTTTTCTTAAATAATCAGGTAACTCAACCAGAAATTTTTCTCTTTCACCATAAGTAATATTCGGCTCTGCTACTTCATGTGGTGGATATTCAAAATTATCGTCTGCTTCATTCAATGAAAGTTCCTTGAGCAAAACAGCGTATAAATATTGCAATAGTGTTACATCCTCAATATTATTAATGAGTTCGAAAATTCTCTTGCGTATTTGCTCTGTAGTCATCGCCAACGGTTTCATTAAAGTTAGCATTATTTCTTCCTAAAGAACACCCTCACCGGCGAACCGGTAAAATCAAATTTTTCACGGAGTTTGTTCTCTAAAAAATTTCTGTAAGGCTCTTTGATACTATCAGGATAATTCGAAAAAAACGCAAAGGATGGTACTGCAACGGGAAGTTGTGTAATGAACTTGATACTCACGTTATGCCCGCGTGTCATTGGCGGTGGGTAACGCTGAATTTCCGGAAGCATCACATCGTTTAGTTTAGAAGTAGCTATTTTCTTATTGCGATTTTCGTACACTTCTATTCCTTTCTCCATCGCTTGGAAAATTCGTTGCTTTTCTTTAGCAGAAATAAATATTACCGGCACATCCGTAAAAGGCGCAATGCGTTGCTTGATCTCTTTTTCATAATCACGCGATGTGTTCGTTTCCTTATTTACAGTGTCCCATTTATTCACTAAAAGCACAATACCTTTTCCTTTACGTGCTGCAAGACTAAAAATATTGACATCCTGCATCGTTACGCCTTTCTCAGCATCTATCACAATAAAACAAACATCTACATCATCCATTGCACGCACAGCACGTATCACAGAATAAAATTCCAGATCATCGTGTACATTCTTCTTTTTCCGAAGCCCTGCTGTATCTATCAGAATAAATTCCTTACCAAATTGTTTGTAGTGAGTGTGAATGGTATCGCGTGTAGTACCTGCAATATCCGAAACGATAGTGCGTTCTTCTCCAACCAATGCATTTAGCAACGTACTTTTTCCTGCATTTGGTTGTCCGATGATGATGAATTTCGGGATCGTATTATCATCTGTTAATTCTTCTTCGTTTTCTTCAGGAATATGTTTGGTGATCTCATCCAGTAATTCGCCGGTACCGCTACCAGAAATGGATGATAGAAAAAAGGTATTCTCAAAACCCAAAGAATAAAACTCCGATGCATAAAGCGCGCGTTCTGCATTATCCACCTTATTCACCACTAACAATACAGGTTTGGGAGATTTACGTAACAGCACAGCCATATCCTCATCTTGCCCTGTGATACCAGTTGTAGTATCTACAACGAAAACAACAAGATTGGCTTCATCCATCGCAATGCGCACTTGTTTCTTGATCTCTATTTCAAACACATCATCTGTCTTCGCAACAAAACCCCCTGTATCTATCACGTTGAATATTTTACCGTTCCACTCAGCTATTCCGTATTGTCTATCACGCGTCACGCCACTTATGTCATCGACAATAGCTTTGCGCTGTTCCAACAAACGGTTAAATAGTGTTGACTTTCCAACATTAGGTCTTCCTACAATGGCAATGGTAAATCCAGGCATAACAAATCAAAAAATGCCTGCAAAGGTAGTTATTTACTTGTATTCATTTTTTCTGCTGCGGCATCCAGTATTTCATAAAATTCTTCGCCGTATTTTCTTATTAATGGACCTTTCAAAAATTTATACACTGGAATCTTTAGTTTGTTGCCCAATTTGCAAGCAGGTTTACAAAGAGTCTTACGCGGCTCATAGTTCACTAGATCGTAGCCTTCTGCCTCTTTTATTCTTATAGGAAACAAATGACAGGAAATAGGTTTTTGAAAATCAACCAACCCTTCTTGCCAGGCTTTCTCTATGCTACACTTTACTATATTATTCTCATCATAATATCCGTAAACACAAATACCACCATTTATTACAGGGGTTACTAAGCCGATCTCATCGTCGGTAGTGTGTGTACCTTGCCGCTCAATTTCTGCAGTAAAATTTTCAGGTATTAAATGCTTGATCTTTGGGTAAATATTGGCAATAGTTTTTGCTTCATCTTCAGTAAGTGGTGCTCCGCAATCGCCATCTACACAACATCCTCCTTTACAACTTTGTAAATCGCATACAAAATGACGCTCTACAACATCGTCACTCAAAAGCACATTATCTATTGCAATCATTTAAAAAATTGATTTGAAATTTTATTGTTAGTGGATCTACGAAAGCTGAATTCTTTGTAACGAAAACTACATATTCAAGTAGTTCATAAGCAAGCCATATCTGTCCATCATATCATCATCATTCTGTTTTTCTCCATAGACCTCTCTTACTGCTATATTATGTCTTTCAAAAGAATTGGCCAGTCCCGACAGATTACTACGATTGGTTTTCAGTGTAATTTCTATTTTACCATTCGCACCATTATGAAGTTGAAGGCTTATCACGCTTACTTCCTCGTTTTCACATATTCTAGCGATCTCAGACAAGCTATAATCACGAGGTGCCAGTTCTATCACAATGATTCCTCCGGGATTATCCAAACCACTATTCTCCGTAATGTAATTAAGAAGGTCGTTTTGAGTAATAGCTCCTAAATAATTATTCTCTCCATCTACAACAGGTAGTATTGATAAATGTTGGCGATGTGCTACACGAAGTGCTTCGAAAGGATGCCCTTGCGCAAATACGGCAGGTTTATAATCTAAAAAATCTCCGGCACTTAAAGGCGATTCAGGTGTCTCCCAATCTATCACGTCATCCTCCATTACCAAGGCTACATATTTGCCATCTGCCACCAACGGCAACTGGGTTATATTGTTTTCCTCCATCAGCGACAAGGCTTTGCTGCCTGTATCTTGCATGGAAAGCTGCGGCACAGAAGGAGATATCAGTTGTTCAATAATCATTATTACAATATTCTTATCAATAAACTACGTAGCAAAAGGCTTGCCGTAATTCACCTCGATTAGAAATGTGCAAAGTTAAGGAAAGAATTACCCCTTGTGTTCGTTAAGAAACTTAGAAAGAATAACATTGAACTCATCCGGCACCTCCATCATGGGTGCGTGTCCGCATTTATCGATCCAGTGTAATTGCGATGTGGGTAATAATTGATGAAATTCTTCAGCAACCATTGGAGGAGTGATAGTATCATTCTTACCCCAAATAAGACAAGCAGGTACTTTTATACCTTTCAATTCATCACCCAGATTATGCTTTATGGCAGATCGTGCAAGGGTGATGATCTTGATTGCTTTCAAACGGTTATTCACTATACCAAAAACTTCATCAACCAAGTCTTTTGAAGCTACTTTAGGATCATAAAATGTAAGCTCTGTTTTCTTACGAATATATTCGTAATCGCCACGTTTCGGGTAGGTTTCCCCCATCCCATTCTCAAATAACCCTGAACTACCTGTAAGCGTAATAGTTTTTACAAGATGTTGATGTTTCAATGTATAAACCAAACCAACATGACCGCCCAGCGAATTCCCAAGCAGGTGTACATTAGTCAAGCCTTTTGCATCAATAAATTTCTGGACATGTTTTGCTAATCCACTTACACTTGTATCCAGCAACGACAAATCAAACAATGGGAGCATGGGAATAATGACTTGGTGGGTAGTCCTAAAATGATCTACTAAATCTTTGAAATTACTTAACGCCCCGAACAAACCATGCAATAATATTAATGGCTCGCCTTGTCCCTCTTCTACGTACTTAAATTTTCCACTCTGTTTGATTTCGTATTCCATGCAGCAAATTGTATGTGCTAAAATACTACTGTTTGTTTTAAAAAAGCAAAGTTTTTAAAGTGATTATGAATCGTTTATGACAGATTTTTTGCATTCCTTTTTATGGTAGGATGCTGTACAGATTTATTAAGATGTTTGGTATCAACACATAAATCAAACATGAAATATGAATCAACGTGTAACTTTTTTCTATAAACAACGATATATAGGGTGACTTTTTATAGAAGATGAGCCAAACTAACAAGTGTATTATCTAGTCTATTACTCTCCATTGGCAGTTAAAACAGCGTTAAACCTCGAACCTGAAATTTTGAAGGGAAGTGCAACCGTCTATTTTTGTACCTTCGCACACCTTTTACAAAGCGCATTTCAAAAAACTATGACTGAAATATCGGCCCTAGACCGAACAAAGCTGCCCAAACACATAGCCATCATCATGGATGGTAATGGAAGATGGGCAAAAGAACGTGATAAAGACCGTCTGTATGGTCATCATGAAGGGGTGATAAGTGTGCGTGAAATTGTAAACGCTTGTGGTGAGATCGGAATTGAATACTTGACGCTTTATGCATTTTCTACAGAAAACTGGAATCGCCCGAAAGAAGAAGTTGATGCACTCATGGAATTATTGGTCAATACCTTGCGCAAGGAAATTGATGAGTTGCATAAAAACAATGTAAAATTTCATGTGATTGGAGATATGACAAGTATGCCCGCTATTTGCCAAAAAGAATTGAATGAAGCCATAGAGATCACCCAAAACAATACCGGGGTAAATCTGATCTTAGCATTAAGCTATAGCTCTCGATGGGAAATAGTGCAGGCTGCCAAAAAATTTGCATTGGATGTAAAAACCGGCAAGCACCAAGTGGAAGATATTGATGACAACCTTTTTCATACTTATTTAGAGACTTCATCTTTCCCTGACCCTGAATTGATGATAAGAACCAGTGGCGAGCATCGCATCAGCAATTATTTATTGTATCAACTGGCCTATGCAGAATTATATTTCACCAATACACATTGGCCGGATTTCAGAAAACCAGATCTGATACAAGCCTTACTAAATTATCAACAACGTGAACGCCGCTTCGGTAAAACAAGCGACCAAATTCAAACGAACCCGCCACAGCATGCACAATAATCTTTTTCGTTTTTTTATTCTATTAATAACGGTTTCCTTCTCCAGCTTCTTCACACAGGCTCAGATTGCAATGCCCGGTAGTACACGACAAGGCGGCTTGGGACAAACTCCTTCCAGTCCAGGTGAATATGAAATTGGCGGTATCACCATTTCCGGTAATAAATATTTGGATGAAGATCTTTTGATGGCGGTAACGGGTTTGAAAATTGGAGACAAACTTCACTTCCCTAATGATGAAAACATTGCTAAAGCAATTAGAAATCTTTGGAAACAAGAGCTTTTTTCTGATGTAAGCATTGATGTAACTAAAGTAATTGGTGAAAAAGTTTTTCTTGATGTTCATATTGTTGAGCGTCCAAGATTGAGCAAATTCAATTTTAGAGGCATAAAAAAAAGTGAAGCGCAAGAAATAAAAGACAAAATAAACCTTGTACCCAACCGCGTAGTAACTGATGGTACCAAACAAGATGCTGTCTTGCGCATTAAGAAATTCTACAATGAAAAGGGTTATGGGAATACTACTGTGAAAGTGATTGAACGCAGAGATAGTGTAAAAGCAAATTCTGTTATCCTCACTTTTGATATCGACAAAGGGAATAAAACGCACATCAATCAAATAAACATTTCGGGAAATCAGGTAGCTTCCGACTCTCGTTTGAAACGCACACTACGTTCTACCAAAGAAATGCCACGCGTTAGTCTTTACCGTGCAGATGACGTGTATGTGTATCCTAAAGATTATGATCCTAAAAAAGACGGTATTGGTTTAGACCTGCTACATCCATCGCAAGCTCTAGAAAGACTCGATCCGCATTTGAGATTGAAAAGTATTCTTTCATCCTCAAAATTCAACGAACAAAAATTTCAGGATGATAAACAATCAATGGTTGACTATTACAACTCACTTGGCTATCGAGATGCAGGTATTTTAGCAGATACTATTTATCAAGTGGATAATGGCAACTTGAATATTGACATGAAAATTGGTGAAGGTCATAGGTATTATTTCGGGGATATTGCATGGAGAGGAAATACAAAATATTCGAACGAGACACTTACACGCATTTTAGGCATTAAGAAAGGAGATATTTACAATGCAGAATTGTTGAATAAAAGATTAGGTGTACAAGTAAGCCCTGATGGAGGTGAAGATGTAAGCAGCCTTTATATGGATGATGGCTATTTATTCTTTAAAATAGAACCTCGTGAAATTTCTATTGTAGGAGATACAATTAATTATGAAATAGTGATCTCTGAAGGCTCGCAAGCTACTAATGCAAACATTTCTATTTCAGGTAATGACCGTACAAACGAACACGTAATACGTCGTGAGCTAAGAACCTTACCGGGTAATAAATTCAGCCGCGCAGACATCATTCGTTCTCAAAGAGAGATTGCCAACCTCGGTTTCTTCGATCCTGAAAAAACAGGCATTAATCCGATCCCTCATCCCGAAAACGGAACTGTAGATATCGAATATGCCGTGTCAGAAAAATCCAGTGACCAATTGCAACTTTCTGCCGGTTTTGGTGGTGGTGTACGTTTTTATGGAAACATCGGTATTACGTTCAATAACTTCTCTCTTAGAAATATTCTAAAACCAAAAACTTGGGATCCATTACCCATCGGCGATGGACAAAAGCTTTCTTTGAACTATCAATCTAACGCATATTCATACAGTGCCTTCAACTTTGCTTTTACAGAACCTTGGCTAGGTGGTCGTAAGCCGAATGCACTTACTGTGAATTTTATCTACAGTAAGTTTGGGCAACCTATTAATAATGTTCCCCAATACTTGAAAGTATTAGGTGGCGGTGTATCTATGAGTAAGCGTGTTAAATTCCCTGATGACAACTTTGTACTTACTTACGGGGTAAACTACAACTATTACGAAGTAAGAAATTATCCGGGGCTGATAGATGGCTTCACGAATGGCACAAGTAATAATTTATTTTTCAAAACAGTATTAGCTCGTTATTCTGTAAACCAACCACTCTATCCTACAGCAGGTTCTAACATCAGCTTCACCTTTCAATTCACACCACCGTGGAGCTCTTTCAGAGATGAGGATTTTACGAACGCGACGCTGGCACAGAAATACAAATTGATCGAATATCATAAATACCGTTTTACAGCAGAATGGTATCAGAAGATCGTAGGCAACATGGTTTTCAAGTTTGCAACGAAATATGGTTTCTTAGGTTATTACAATCCACAAATAGGCTTCTCTCCGTTTGAGCGATTCCAAGTGGGTGGTGATGGACTTTCACAAAATTCATTCTTTGTAGGTAGAGATATCATAGCACATAGAGGTTATGAAGTTTATCCAAATCAAAACGCAACTATCTTCAATAAATACACGGCGGAAGTTCGTTATCCATTCTCGCTTAGCCCTACATCTACAATTTATGGTTTGGCATTTTATGAATGCGCCAACTCTTGGAGCAATTTTAAAGAGTTCAATCCGTTTAAGTTAAATCGTTCGGCTGGCCTAGGTATTCGTTTGTTCTTACCGATGTTTGGTTTGATGGGGCTTGATTACGGTGTGGGTTTCGACAGATACAATCCTGCAACAGGCAATACCTCGTTTAAAGACATCAGTAAGTTTACCTTTATGCTAGGCTTCGAACCTGATTAGTCGTTTTTTAATAAAGTTATTTGTATGAAAAAAGTTGTTTTTGTTTTCTTGCTTTTAGTATCATGCGCTGTTTCTACACAAGCGCAGAAATATTGCATCATTGACTCCAAGTACATTTTGGAACGAATGAATGAGTATAAAAATGCGCAGATATCATTGGACCACATGTCTAAACAATGGCAGACAGAGATAGATGGAAAAATGCAGGAAGTAGATAAATTGTACAAAACCTACCAAGCAGAACGCCCTATGCTTTCTGATGAAATGCGCAAAAAGCGTGAAGACGAAATAACTCAAAAAGAAAAAGCGGCTAAAGACCTGCAAAAACAACACTTCGGTTATGAAGGAGATCTTTTCAAAAAGCGTCAGGAATTAGTAAAACCTGTACAGGATAAAGTATATAACGCCGTACAAAAAATGGCGCAAAGTCGCGGTTTTGATTTAGTGCTTGACAAAGCAGGTGGTGTTACACTTTTTTATGCAGACCCTAAACTAGACAGAAGCGATGATGTGTTAAAGTTGTTAGGTGTTAAATAATAATAATTGGAATAACCCTTGTTTGGCATTTACTTTGCACCTCGAAAAAAAAATAAATCGGAAAAACATAAAATGAAAAAAATCGTATCAGCAGTTGCATGTATTGTTTTCTTTAGCGCATCATCTGTATTTGCACAAAAATTTGGCTATATCCATTCACAAGAATTACTCGCAATGATGCCGGAAGCCAGAAAAGCAGATTCATCTTTACAATTGTTTGCTAAAAGCTATCAAGACCAAATAGAAACAATGGGCAAAGAATACCAGAAGAAAGTACAAGAATTTCAAGCACAAGAAAAAACTATGACTGATGCTGTGAAAGAAGTGAGAATGAGAGATATTCAAAAACTAGAAGAAAACATCACTCAGACCCAACAAAGTGCGCAAGAAAAAGTAGCAAAGAAAAAAGATGAATTGTTTATGCCTATTCTAGAGAAAGCTGATAAAGCCATCAAAGAAGTAGCAAAAACGAATAACTATGATTATGTTTTTGATGCAAGTGCCGGAGCATTGCTTTATGCAAAAGATTCAGACAACATCATGCCTTTGGTAAAGACCAAGCTGGGTATAAAATAAATTTTTCAACTGCAACCTTTTTATAGACGCTTCTAAGAAGCGTCTTTTCTTTTTATAACATGTATTGCTATCTATAGACATTCCAATATAGAACGTATTTTTATGCTCTTTTAATAACAACTATCAATCATTCAAAAATGGCAGACACAATAGCCAAAGGTTTCGATACCATTTGCGTTCATGGTGGTCATAAATCGGAAAGTAATCGTGCACATCTCACGCCTATCTACGCCTCCAGTACTTATACTTTTGATAGTGCAGAGCAAGGCGAAGCAATTTTCAAAGGAGAAGAACAGGGTTATATCTACAGTCGTTTTGGGAATCCTACCATCAATGAAGCAGAAGAAAAAATTGCTGCATTAGAAGCTTTTGGTTTGAAAGACGATAATGGAAATCCGTTGCAACTGAAAGCAATTTTACATGCTTCGGGAATGGGGGCTATAACGAGTATGTTATTGAGTAATTTAAAAGCAGGTGATAAAATCATCACGCATTTTTCGCTGTATGGCGGCACACAAGAGTTGATAGATAAAGTATTGCCGTCACTCGGTATGGAAACAGTCATCATGGATTTTCATGATGTAGATGTTGTGGCAAAAGCAATAAAAGCTGATAAAG
>CBFGYQ010000005.1:0-20434 GCA_965652995.1 uncultured bacterium | reverse complement strand
CCTTTCTCAAAAAAGCTTCATCAGGAAATTTTGTCGCAATACTATCTTGAAGATTTTTGATGTCATTATTATTCCAAACAAGCAAACATCTGGCATCGTTAGCATCTCTTCCTGCTCTTCCGATTTCTTGATAGTAGGCTTCCAAATGTTCGGGGGCATCATAGTGCAGTACCATTCTTACATCAGCTTTGTCGATACCCATGCCAAAAGCTGTGGTGGCAACAACAATAGGAGTTTTATTAGCTGTCCATAACTCTTGCGTTTCATCTCGTTTGTTCTTTGCCAATCCCGCATGATAGTGTAGGGCAGGGAGATTATTGTGAACAAGTGTTTTGGAAATCAATTCTGTTTGTCTTCTGCTTCTGCAATAAACGATCTTTGAACCTTTTGTTTTTTGCAGCTCATTTACTGTGTCATTGATTTTATTTTCGGTGTATGCAATTTCATAATAAAGATTTTCTTTACGAAAACTCTGTTTATAAACTGATGGATTATTAAGTTGTAATTGATACTGAATATCTTGCTGGACTTCTTTGGTTGCGCTGGCTGTCAATGCTATAAAAGGAGTGTCTGCGAACAATTTTTTTAAAGAAGCTATTTTCAAATAATCAGGACGGAAGTCATGCCCCCATTGAGAGATACAATGTGCTTCATCTACAGCAATGAGGTTGATGTCTATCTCGCTGATGTATTCATTGAACAGATTTGTTTGTAATCTCTCAGGCGATACATAAAGTAGTTTGTAAGCTCCTTGAGTTGCGTTTTCTAGATGACGTTTTACATCATAATAGTGCATTCCCGAATGGATGGCTACCGCAGAAATGCCTACTTGCTTCAGCTTTTGTAGCTGGTCTTGCATCAATGCTATCAGAGGAGAAATAACAAGACAGCATCCATCTTTTGCTAAAGCAGGTATTTGATAGCAAATCGATTTTCCACCACCGGTAGGGAGTAATGCCAACACATCTTTCCCTTGCAATACATCCGTTATGATTTCTTTTTGTAACGAATGAAAAGCATTATAGCCCCAATACTGTTTTAAGATGTGATCTATATCAGCCAATGTAATTGCTTAACCGTATATTTTTTCAATAAAAACCGGTTTCAACCCGTAGTTCCAGAGATGTGCTTTTATTTCCGGTTGTTTGATGATCGCTGAAAGAGTAGCCGTTGGTATCCAATTACAATTGTTGAATCGGTTGGTTTGATGTTGCATAAGTTGCACTGTTACGCCAAGTTGTTCTACTTCTATTCCAAATAAGACAAGGTGTTTCACACCTAGTTCATCGCGAAGTAAATGCCATGCGATTTTTTCATCATGTTCCAATTGCAAAATATTGTAATCGTTTTTGCTCAATTTACAAGCCTCTAAAATTTTCAATAACAGACTTTCCTCTTCGCTTCCTGCTGTAAATGGGGTAGTACATACCAGAACGGGCTTTTTTTCAAGATTCTTTATTTTCAACTTTGTGTCTTCCCAAAAAATATCATTTGTGATTGGTATGATGGGAGTCGTTATTATATCAGGAATATTCATTTGTATCGCACTGTTTAAAAACTGCTTCGGTAAAAATTTTGTTTCTTTGCGAAGTTAAATTTAAAATCATCCCAAGAATAATAGAAATATGAGCATTGCAACTTCGGATATCAAGATCAAGCAAATAGAAACTTCAAGAATCAACGAACTCAATCCCGATAATATACAATTTGGCAGACTCTATTCTGACCACATGTACATTGCAAAATACGATAATGGCGGGTGGCATACTCCTGAGATTATGCCTTATGGTAATATGAGCCTTAGCCCTGCGAGTACTTTTTTTCATTATGGACAAGCCATATTTGAGGGGGTAAAAGCTTATAAGAATAATGATGGAGAGATAACTATTTTCCGTCCGCATGATAACTGGAAAAGAATGAACATTTCTGCCATTCGTATGGGTATGCCGGAAGTGCCCGAAGAATTGTTCATAGAAGGGATGCGTGCATTGATAGATCTGGATAAAGCATGGGTGCCTAACGGTGAGGGAACATCGCTGTACATACGCCCTTTTATGGTGGCTACAGATGAGTTCATTGGTGTTAAGCCCGCGGAGAATTTTTCGTTTATCATTATCACAAGTCCTGCCGGACCTTACTATGCTAAGCCGGTGAATATTTTTGTACAAAGCGAGTATGTTCGTGCATTTCCTGGAGGTATAGGTTTTACAAAAGCAGCGGGCAACTATGGTGCTTGTATGTATCCTACTATGCACATTCGTGAAAAAGGCTATGACCAAAATCTTTGGATGGACGGTATAGAACGGAAATACGTACAGGAAATTGGTACGATGAATGTGTTTTTTGTGATAGGTGATAAGGTGATCACACCTAATACCAATGATACCATACTAAAAGGTGTTACACGTGACAGCGTCATTACTCTGCTAAGAGACAATGGATATGAAGTGGAAGAGCGTCCGATAAGTATTGATGAAATAGAAGAGGCATACAAAAATGGACAATTGAAAGAAGCTTTTGGTACTGGAACTGCAGCTTCAATCGCTCCTATTGCATCACTTACCTACAAAGAAGATAGAATGGAATTGTCTGCTGTAGAAACTTGGAAAGTAGCTACTTGGGTAAAAGAAGAAATGAATAACATTCGTTACGGAAAGGTAGAAGATACCAGAGGGTGGGTGTTTAAGGTGTAAAGTTTGTAAACTGTAGATGATATTTACGGCATATTTAGCAACGCATGGTATTATACCATGCGTTTTTTATTATATCCTTCCGTCTTGCTCGCTGAAAAAACTCGCAACCCACCTTCCCCTTGTCAACGGAAGGAATAACCTATATTGGCTTTTTACCATTAAGTTGATATTCCACCACCAATCAATTTTCTATTCCTTACTTCTCTCCAATGTAAACCCAAACGAAGAACCCACGCCTTGTGTGCTTCTCACAGTAAGTGTTTGTCCGTGTGCCTCTACAATGTGTTTTACAATAGAAAGCCCTAAGCCGGTACCGCCTACTTTGCTGTTGCGGCTTCTATCCGCACGGTAAAAACGCTCAAAGATTCTGGAAAGATGTTCTTCTGCTATTCCGGGTCCATCATCAGACAATTCTACATATACATGCACATCATCTACCAAATAGCAACCGGCAGTGAGTGTGCCATTTTCATTGCCGTATTTTATCACATTTTCCACCAAGTTCACTAGCACTTGTTTGATCTTCAGTTTATCGGCATATACTTCGAGATGCTTTTCGGTACCTTTTTTAAAACTCCACTTTATATTCCGTTCTTTAGCACGCAGCGACATCTCATCAAAGACATCTTGTATGAGGTTTTGAATAGAAAAACTCTCTTGCACAATTGGTATTTTTCCTGATTCCAGTTTAGATATTTCACCCAAGTCATCTACCAATCTCACTAATCTTTCAATTCCTCTGGAGGCATTGGTCAAAAATTTTGTGTTTACATTTTCATCATTGATAGCACCGCCTAAAAGAGTATCTATATAACCTTGCACAGTGAAAATAGGGGTGCGGAGTTCATGTGCTAGATTCATCAAGAACTCCTTTCGGAATTGCTCATTGTTTTGCAATACTTCTATTTCCAGCCTTCTGGTTTCCGCCCATTTTTGCACATCGTCACTCACTTCTTCTATTGATTTTTGAGGAAGCACATTCTCATAGAAAAACTCTTCTCTTTTAGTGGCTTTAGTCTGATAGATGAATTTGTAAATGAGCTTTATTTTCCTATAAATAAATCGCTGAAGCGTGTAATGATAAATGTTGAAAATAACAATAAATGTGACTACAAAAACGATTAGCGGAATAAACCACTTGGGTTGCAGCAACAAGCTAAGAGCCGCATTGATACAGGAAATAATGAATGCTGTATAGTAGGAAAGTGAGCGCGGAGAAAGGTTTTTAGTATCTAAAAACGACATGCGACTAAGCTACGCCATTTCAAACTTATAACCTACGCCTTTTACAGTGGTGATAAGGTCGATACCCACCTTCTGGCGAATCTTTCGGATGTGAACATCTATGGTTCTGTCGCCTACAATAACATCCGTACCCCATACACGCTGCAGGATTTCATTTCTGAGAAAAACACGTCCCGGTTTGGATGCAAGTAAAGAAAGCAATTCAAACTCTTTCTTGGCGAGTAATATTTCTTGATTGTTGTAGGTTACTGTGAATTTTGTTTTGTTGATCTCCAGATCTCCAAAGTTCATTTTCTCTTCTTGGTCGTCGTCTTTTTTGAATCTGCGAAGAGCTGTGCTGATACGCGTAGCGAGCAATTCAGGTTTTATGGGTTTACCAATGAAATCATCTGCACCAAGATTCAAGCCTTCAATCTCTGACTTCTCATCATTCATAGCTGTAAGGAAAATGATAATCGTATTTTCAAATTCTGGCTGCTGACGAAGCTCTTTAAGTGTTTGAAAACCGTCTTTATTTGGCATCATCACATCTAGTAGAATGAGATCAGGTCTAAACTCCTTTGCTCTTCTTAAGGCCTCTACACCATCTTTTGCACTATTTATCTGATACCCTTTACCCTTCAAGTTATAACTGATAAACTCAATGATATCCTGCTCATCATCTACGATTAGTATTTTGCCTTGCGATGTTTCCATAAATCGTTTGCAATAATATAATGTTGTATGTGAACCGTAAAGAAAACTACCATTATCTTATTGTTAAGTCATTTTTTATCAGATTGGAATAACTCCAATCATAGGTTTTAAATTAGATATTGAAATTTTTATAGAAAAAGAAATGTTATACTGTAGTGATATATAACAGGTAACATATTTTTTAATAATGATAATTTAGAGTCGTTAAAAAAAATCTTAACGTTTTTGTAAATTTAACCGTCTATAAACAAAATAGTATTCATGAAGTTACTATTACCCATTCTTATTTTCGTTTGTGTTTTTCTAAATGTTGATAAGTCCTACGGACAAGCGCCCGTGGCAAATTTTACAGCATCTGACGATACAGGTTGTGCTCCTGCTATTATACAGTTTAATAATACATCTACAGGCGCTACCAGTTACAGTTGGAATTTTGGAGATGGTTCCGGATTATCTGGTAACACTAATCCGGGTCATACTTACGGAAGTCCAGGGAGCTATACTGTTACCCTTACTGCAACCAATACATCTGGAAGCAGCGTTAAGACAATGGTTATCACTATATTGGGGGCTCCGATTGTCAGCTTCTCTGCAAGTCCTGTTGCAGGCTGCCCACCACTTCCTGTCAACTTTACTAATAGTAGTAATCCTGTAGTGCCAGGTGTGGCAACGTATAGTTGGAGTTTTGGTGACGGTTCGGCAATCAATACGACTCAAAACCCACCTCATACTTATCAAAATCCTGGTTTCTATAATGTCACTCTTTCGGTAACGAATAGTGCTGGGTGCGTAAGTTCTCAAACACTGACGCAGTATATAAATGTGTATGATCCACCGGATGCAGATTTCACATTTACTCCTGTTTGCAAAGCGCCGGGTACTACCACGTTCACTTCTACTGTGACGACAGGTACGCCACCCTATACGTATCATTGGGATTATGGTGACAATACTACTCCGGGAACTACTGCTAATCCAACCCACACTTATGCGACTTCAGGTACATTTAATGTAACATTAGTAGTGACTGATGTGAATGGTTGTATGGACATCGTTGTGAAACCACTGGGTGTAGGAACATTAAATGCCAATTTCACAGCTCCTCCACTTGCTTGTTTGGGTATGCCAGTGATTTTTATAAATACTTCGGTGAATGCCGGAAATTATTTGTGGTATTTTGGTGATAATACAACATCTTCAAGTTCCAATCCAGTACATACTTACACCACTCCAGGTACGTACAATGTAATGCTTGTAGCTTGGGATATGCCGAATGTCTGTACAGATACATTTATTGTTCCAATTACAGTAAGCCCCGGTCCGACAGCAAGCTTCAATATTTCTCCGCAGTATACGTGCGGTGCACCGGCTACAATTAATTTTACGAGTACATCAACAGGTGGTGCGGTAAGTTATGTATGGAATTTTGGGGACGGTTCTCCAACAGTGACGGGAGCTACTGCTACACATACCTACACAACCGATGGTGCTTTTACAGTAACCTTAGTAGCAACCGATGCAAATGGCTGTAAAGACACAGCTGCAATAACGAAAGTGATAGAAAAAGTACAAGTGACAGTAGAAGTTGATCGCAACTATAATCATTGTTTGCCAAGTACTGTAAATTTTTCATACCTGATTAATTATCCTCCTGGTGTAGCATCCGTTACTTGGGATTTTGGAGATGGATCGCCACCTGTATCAGGTGTATCTTTTCCGTCTCACACTTACACCGCACAAGGTGTTCATGTAGTAACACTAACTATTACAACGAACAACGGCTGTACAGCTACAGATACTGCACAAGTGACGATGGGAACTAAGCCCAATGCGTTTTTTGCACCTGTTTTTGATACGCTATGTTCACAAGACTATACGCCGATACCTTTTTCTTTTGTAAACACGAGTACAAATGCTACAGATTATTATTGGCACTACTGGAGTCCGCCCTTAACAAACGATTGGCTGCCTGATGGTTATAGTATTCCAACTTCTCCTAATGGATCTTATTTTCCACCAACTTCTCCAATACCTCCATTGTTTTATGCAGCATTGGTTGCTTCCAACTACGGTTGTCAAGACACTTTTTTTCATCCTGACCCTTTAGTTATCTTAAAACCTGTAGCTCAAGCACTTGCTTATCCGGATTGTGACACGCCTACTCTAGTTCGTTTCTTTGATATGTCTGAGGGACATGTAAATTCTAGACTTTGGATTTTTGGGGACGGCACAACAGACACGTCTAAAAATCCAGTTCATATGTACCCCTCGTTAGGAAACTGGCCCGTAACTTTAGAAGCAACTAATGATACTACAGGATGTACCAGTAGAGATCTTATGAGCCTTTTTTTGCACGTACCTACTGCAGAGTTTAGTGTAAGTGATACTGCCATTTGTAAAGGAGATACATTGCTTGCTAGTCAATTTACTCAAACATTTTCGCATCCTGTATCTCTTTATGGTTATACGTTCAACCCTCCTAATGTGATATACGACGGCAATGTAGGAGGATTTATTTTTCCTTTCCCGGGGTTATATACAGTAACGTTATCTTTTCTGGATTTTAATGGCTGCACACACGATACATCAAAGACCAATTATATACTTGTTGCAGATCCTAATCCTAGTTTTAGTGTGACTCCAACAATTGGATGTGCGCCGCTGGTCACCAATTTTACAGAAACCGGAACTAACACACCCGGAGCATACACTACAAACTGGACTTGGGTTTTTGGAGATGGGACAACAGCTAATCTTACTAGCGGAACAACAACGCATACTTATGCACCGGGTATTTACTCGGTAAAAGTATATCTAACAGATAATGTAGGTTGTGTGGACTCTCTTTTAAGACCTAATTACATTCAGTCGCGACAGACCATAGCAGCCTTTAAAGCTGATGATACAACTGCTTGCCTTAATCAGCCGATTGATTTTACAAACAACTCTTCGTCTTCCACCGGTGCGGTGTTGACTTATACTTGGGATTTTGGAGATGGTTCTCCAACTTCAAATGCTGTGGATCCTATTCATACCTATACACAGACGGGAGCATTTACTGTAACCCTAATAGCAACAGATAATACAGGCTGTGCAGATACACTTACATTGCCAGCCTATATAAAAGTAGCAAAGCCTAGTGCTTCGTTTACTATGAGCGATACATTCGCTCTTTGTCCACCGTTGATCGTTCAGTTTACGAATTCTTCTACGGGTGCAGCGGGTTATACATGGGATTTTGGTGATGGTAGTTCTCCTTCCCCAGTACCCAATCCATCAAACATTTATACGAACCCCGGTATATATAACATCAGACTTATTGCTACAAATAGTTATGGATGTACTGATACAGCATTTGGAAGAGCGAATGTGTTAGGTTATTCCGGAGCGTTGGACTATATGCCTCAAGCAGGTTGTAACCCGCTTACCGTAAACTTTACAGCCAACCTTACCAATGTTTCTAATTTTTTGTGGGACTTTAGTGATGGTACAATTGTAACTGCCACCGGAAATACAATAACTCATACATATACATTGCCCGGCAGATATTTACCTAGAATCGTCTTTACTGATAGTGCGGGTTGTGTGAATTCTAGTGACGGATTAGATACAATAAAGGTAGATGATATTATAGGCAACTTCAATTTTTCTCCTGCCTGTGTGAATACGCTTGTTACATTGAAGGATACATCTTACAGCTATTTTTCTGCAGTTAATGAGTGGAAATGGGATATCAATAATGGGCAAGTAAGAAGTAATGTAAAAGCACCAACTGCAACATTTACATTACCCGGTACTTATCCAATTGTGTTGATCGTAAAAAATGCGAACGGATGTAAAGACACGGTTTATGAGAACCTAACAATTCATCCTTTACCGACAATCACAGCAAACGGAGATACAATAATTTGTTTGGGAGATGCTGCTACACTTTCTGCTCTTGGAGGAAACTCCTATGAATGGACACCTGCTGCAAGTGTAGGTTGCGCCACTTGTCAAATCACTTCAGCCTCTCCTACAGAAGCAACCAATTATATAGTAATGGGTACGGATGCAAATGGATGTAAGAATACAGATACAACTCATGTAGCAGTAAAAACTCAAACAAATAGTACAGCAGGAAGTGGGGGAGAGATATGTGTAGACAGTAGCATTCAGCTACATGTAAGTGGTGCACAAAGATATGAGTGGACACCAGCCAGTACACTAGATGATCCTACAAGTGCTGACCCCATTGCAACACCGGATGTTACAACTGTTTACACAGTACTTGCGTATGAGGGAAGTTGCTTGCCGGACTCCCATTCCGTGCGAGTGGTTGTACATCCTCTTCCAACAGTAAATGCAGGAAGTGATGAAACTATAGTAGCAGGAAATTCGGTAAACCTCAATGCTTCGGGTACAGATATTTCAACTTATGCATGGAGTCCTGATCAGACATTGAGTTGCAATACATGTTCCAGTCCGATAGCTAGCCCATACGGTACTACAACTTATACCGTTACCGTAGCTACAGATTTTGGTTGTAAGGCGAAAGATGATGTGACGATTTTTGTCTTATGCGATGAAGGTCAGTTGTTTATTCCTAATACATTCTCTCCTAACGGCGATGGTGATAATGACGTGTTTTACCCGCGTGGTATTGGGTTGCGAAGTATTCGTTCTTTTAGAGTATATAATCGTTGGGGAGAGTTGGTGTATGAAAGACAAGGAATACAGTTGAATGATGCAGTCACTGCGTGGGATGGAACCTATAAAGGAAACAAGCTAAGCCCTGACGTATTTGTGTATGTATTAGAAGGCGTGTGTGAAGGCGGAGAAATTATGACTTGGAAAGGAGATATATCATTGGTACGATAATAGCATAGCTTTATTAGTTGATACCCAAATATACTTCGGCAATTATTGATGAAATGGATTCTTTGGATATGGATATTGATTGGATGTTGTGCTGACGTAATGACCAGCTTTGGACAAGCTCCTGTAGCCAACTTTACCGTATCTGAAGACACCGGATGCAGTCCTATGGTCGTGACCTTTACAAACACCTCTACCAATGCAACATCTTATTCATGGACATTCGGTGATGGAACAAATTCACCACAAGTAACTCCGTCAAAGACTTATACCAGCCCCGGTTCATATACGGTCACACTTACTGCAACGAACGCCACGGGGAGCAATACTAAAACAGTAACTGCCGCAGTAGTTGTATTAGATTCTCCAATTGTAAATTTTAGTGCTAATATTACTTCTGGTTGCCCACCATTAACAGTAGATTTTACGGATCAATCAAATCCTGTTGTGCCGGGTCCGGCTACATACAATTGGAATTTTGGAACCGGTACTCCTTCTACTTTGCAGAACCCACAACATACGTTCGACAATCCCGGTGACTATATGATTACGTTGTCTGTAACTAACAGTGGAGGTTGTAATACGTCTTTGCAAAAACCGCAATACATTCATGTACATACTCCACCGGATGCTGACTTTAATGTGAATACGATTTGCAGAGTTCAAGATGTTGCCAATTTTACAACAAGCATTATTGGAACAGGTCCGTATATCTATGAATGGGATTATGGAGATGGTACTTCTTGGGTTGGGAATAATCCGTCTCATGCTTACAGTTCACCCGGAAATTACTCTGTAAAATTGATCGTTACAGACGCAAATGGATGTAAAGACACTGTCATAAAACCGCTGAATGTGGGTATGCTTAATGCAAGCTTTACACATTCTGTACCTGTCTGTAAAGACGTAACTATTTCTTTCACGAATAGTTCTGTTGCAGGGTTTAGTTACCTGTGGGATTTTGGGGATGGTAATACTTCTACACTCACATCACCAACAAATATTTATACAACAGCGGGTGTTTACAGTACAACATTAATTGCGACTGATATATCAGGTCTATGTAAAGACACAATGACGATTCCCCTAAACGTAAATCCAGGACCAACGGCAGCTTTTGATATTTTTCCAGTTGTGCCTTGTGCGCCGCCTGATACCGTTTTCTTTACCAATCAATCAACTAATGGAGTTTCCTATTGGTGGGGGTTTGGAGATGACAGCACGTCAACATCTACAAGTCCTTATCATATTTATAACAAAGACACTTGCTATTACATAACCCTTGTAGCAATGGATGCACTAGGCTGCACAGATACTGTTTCAAGATGGGATAGCTTGTATTATATGTATGCTGATTTTGGAGTAGCAGGTTTATACGATCATTGTGTGCCAAGCACCATACCGTTTTCTAATGGGGTTGTTTATTATGAATACATTTATCCATTATCTCTTTTTCAAGGTCCAAAATTCCAGGCAAATATTGCGAGTTTTACGTTTGATTTTGGTGATGGTAGTCCTCCTGTTTCTAACGTTTCAAATCCTTCACATACCTATACTGCTGCAGGTACTTACACTGTTACATACACTGCGGTTACCGACCAAGGTTGCGTGCTTAGTACGAATAAGATGGTAACTGTTGACACATTACCAACAACGGCTTTTAGTATAACAGGAAACGATACTTTATGCCTGAGCGATACTATCTATATTACCGACCTATCAACCGGTACACAATCAACTGTTTTTCATTTCCTACCCCCCAACGATAGTATTCCTGAAGCTGTTGTTTATCCAAACCAGACCTTCCCTTATATGTTTCCTACAGCAGGCATTTATACTTCTGTTGTTGCATGGGGTTTTAATGGTGCTTGTCACAGTGTAGATACACTTATTAGAACATTTGTAGTAAAAGGTCCTGAAGCTAGAGTGCTTTTTGAGATAGATTGTGATACGCCGACATTAGTTCGTTTTATGGATAGCTCGCATAGTGCACCTGTTACATCAAGGTTATGGACATTTGGAGATGGTACGACTGATACTGCAAAAAATCCTGTACACATCTACTCTGCGTTGGGTAGCTACAATGTGACGCTGACAGTACACAGCGATTCTACAGGGTGCACCAATACAAAGTACTACACGGTTACATTGCAAGTGCCTTCGGCAAGTTTTTCTGTGGCCGATACTGCCATTTGCCAAAAAGATACAGTAAAGTTCACTCCGAATTTTTCTAATAATGTCATTCACTATTCTTTTGAAATTAATCCTGATAACAGTAATGGAGTAAACTATGTAGATCTAGATCCGCTTTCCACGAGATTGGATAGCATAGCGTTTATAGAAGCTGGTCTATATACTGTAACAATGCATTATCAAGATGTGAATGGATGCTGGCACGACACTACCAAAACCAATTACATTCTTGTTGCTGACCCCGACCCGGATATTTTATCAACTCCTGCTTTAGGTTGTGCTCCATTGCTTGCATCTTTGACCGAAAATGGCACGAATACACCCGGAGCATATGCTGTGAATAGAGCATGGACCTTTGGTGACGGAACAAGTGGAGCAACATCTTCTTCAACTGCAACTCATACTTACTCCCCTGGAGTTTATAATGTAAAAGTAGTAGTAACAGACAATGTGGGTTGTGTAGATTCTATAACAAAACCTAATTTGATTGAGGCAAGACAAACGACTGCAAAATTCAAAGCAAGTGATACAACATTATGCATTGGTCAGTCTACAAGTTTTTCGAATCAGAGTTCAAGTGTTACTGGCGCGTCAGTAAGTTATACCTGGAATTTTGGAGATGGCTCACCTAACGTTACCGGTCCCACACCAACACATACCTATAATCAAACAGGTCTTTTTACTGTTACATTAATTGCTACCGATAATGCAGGTTGTGCTGACACACTCATAAAACCTAACTATATAGATGTTGCAAAACCTGATGCTTCATTTACATTAAATGATTCCGTTGCTTTATGTCCTCCGCTCATTGTTCAGTTTACCAATACCTCTACAGGTGCTGTCGGTTATACTTGGGCACTGGGTGATGGCACTAGTTCTGTTTTGCCAAATCCATCTAATATTTACACCAATCCCGGAAAATATACCATAACACTTGTTGCTACTAACAGTTATGGTTGTAAGGATACGTTTGCGAAAACTGTAGATGTATTGGGTTATGCGGGGATACTTTCTTACTCGCCTACTTTAGGTTGCAATCCTTTTACCGTTAGTTTTTCTGCAAATCTCACAAACGTCACCAATTTTATGTGGGATTTTAGTGATGGTATTATTCAACCTGCAACAGGCAATACAGTAACACATACTTACACAAGCCCGGGGAAATATTTACCGAAGATCGTTTTTACAGATAGTGCAGGTTGCATCAATTCCAGTGATGGTTTGGACACTGTTTTTGTAGATGAAATGAAAACAGATTTTACTGTTTCGCCTACCTGTGTCAATACTCCTATTCAACTAAAAGATAGTTCATACAGTTATTTTTCAAGAGTAAATAGTTGGTCATGGAATGTGAATAATGGACAATACGTTGGTAACTCATCTGCCATGACTGTTTCGTTTTCTAGTACTGGAACCTATCCTGTTGTACTAATTACTAAAAATGCAAACGGATGTATAGATACGGTTATTGAAAATATCACAATACATCCATTACCTGTTATAGATGCGGGACTAGATACGATTATTTGTGTGGGAGATGCTGCAACATTAACAGCTAGAGGTGGCATTTCTTATAATTGGTCACCGGCTACAAGTCTGGGATGTGCCACTTGTGCATCCACTTCTGCATCTCCTATAGCTGCTACTAATTATATTGTCTTAGGTACTGATGCTAATGGATGTGTCAATAAAGATTCTGTACTGGTGAAAACAACTACAATCACAACAAGCACTGTAGGACAGGGTGGCGAAATATGTGCTGATGATAGTATTCAGCTCAATGCTTACGGAGCACAACGCTATGAATGGAAACCGGCTACTAATTTAGATAACGCATTTATTGCAAACCCAACCGCTTCACCGGATGCGACAACACTATACACTGTATTTGCTTACGAAGGAAGTTGTAAACCTGATTCTCATTCTGTGCGTGTAGTTGTACATCCATTGCCTACTGTTAATGCAGGACAAGATGAAATAATCGTATCAGGAAATACTGTGAATTTGAATGCTTCAGGAACCAATATTTCCAAATATTCTTGGACTCCTTCCTCCTCGCTTAGTTGCGGTGATTGCTCCAGCCCTGTTGCGAAGCCAACGGCATCTACAACATACACTGTTATAGTTTTGTCGGATTTTGGTTGCACAGCAAAAGATGAGGTGACCATTAATGTACTCTGCGACCAAAGTCAGTTGTTTATTCCAAACACATTTTCGCCGAACGGAGATGGAGACAATGATGTGTTTTATCTACGTGGGGAAGGGTTGAAGAGTATACGTTCATTTAGGATTTACAATCGTTGGGGGCAATTGGTTTACGAACGACAAAACATCATGTTGAACGATGTGAATGCAGCATGGGATGGGAAACACAATGGTTCGGTATTGAATCCTGATGTTTTTGTTTATGTGGTGGAAGGCATTTGCGATGGTGGTGAGGTTATGATTTGGAAAGGTGATATATCGTTAATAAGATAAGTTACTTCCAAACTTCTTGAATATTTTTACAGCCAATTATGTCTGAAAGAATTGAAAAATTGTTAGCATTTTTAAAAGATGCTCCTGATGATTGTTTTCTAAATCATGCGCTGGCACTGGAATACGTGAAAATAGATGATGATGAAAAAGCAAGAAACTTATTCGAAAAGAATAAAGCTAACGATGCGAACTACGTAGCAACTTATTATCATTTAGGCAAGTTGTTAGAGCGTGTCGGAAATCCGAATGAAGCTATAGCCATTTACGAAGAAGGAATGCAAGTCGCGAAAAACGCGAACGACCAACATAGTTATAACGAGTTGCAAGCAGCTCATGATGATCTTGCGTATTGACTATGACTTTACAACCACGATTTATAGAAAATTATAAAAACAAAGGGTGGGGAAATACTCACAAAGCTGTACTGTTGGCTGTTAGTGGAGGAAGAGATAGCATGGTGATGGGAGATTTATTCTTGAAAAATAAAATTTCTTTTGTTGTTGCACATTGCAATTTTCAATTGAGAGGCGAAGAAGCAAATGCTGATGAGAAACTTGTAAAAAGTTGGTGCGTAGAGAATAAAATTCCATTTTTTGTTAATCATTTTGATACTAAAAGTTTTGCGGGACAATGGAAAAAAGGAATTCAAGAAACAGCCCGAAAACTGCGTTACGATTGGTTCAGTACATTATGTAAGGAAAATAATCTTAGATACATAGCCACTGCACATCACGCCAATGATAATGTAGAGACCTTGCTTATCAATCTTTTTAAAGGGACAGGAATCAAGGGTTTGCAAGGTATTCCTATGCAGAATGGAAACATCATTCGTCCTTTATTGTTTGCTACAAGAGAGATGATAGACCACTATGCTATTGAAAACAATATCCAGTACCGTGACGATGCGAGTAATGAAGATGATAAATATTTACGTAATGCAGTTCGCCATCAAATCATTCCAAACATCGAAAAATACTTTCCGAATGCATCCAATCAAATCCACGATAGTATAAAGCGTTTTTCGCAAACCTTAGAAATTTATGATGAAAATATTCAGCAAAAAATCAAAAAACTAATAGAGCAAAGAGGGAAAGATATTTATATCCCAATTAGAAAATTAAAATACGTAAATCCTTTAGAAACCTTGTGCTATGAACTTTTCAAACCGTATGGCTTTTCAGGAATGCAAACACAACAGTTGATAGATTTAATGGAGGCAGATACAGGCAAGTGGATTAATTCTTCTTCACATAAACTGATAAAAGATCGTGAATTTTTAATCATTACTGAATTAAAAACCGAAGCAACCGACTTTATTAGTATTGAACATATTCCCACGAAAATAGATGTAGAACATTTGAGTTTTCACCTTTCAAAGACTGTAAAGCCTGAAATCATTTCACGTGCTGCGAACATTGCGTTTCTTGATCTTTCAAAAATCGAGTTCCCAATTTTGCTTCGCAAATGGCGACAAGGTGATTACTTCTATCCAATAGGAATGGGAATGAAAAAGAAAAAACTAAGTCGCTTTTTTATTGATCAAAAAATTCCTTTGCATCAAAAAGAAAACATTTGGGTACTCGAAAGTAATAAGCGAATAGTTTGGCTTGCTGGTTATCGTTTAGATGAACGATTTAAAATAACCGATAAAACAGATGAAGTTTTAAAAATTGAAATGCGGTTGCATTAATTGGTTGATGAAAATTTTTCCATGTGAAGGCTCCATCAATAATGTGAAAACAAAACCAAATACGGCGCCATAGAAATGCGCATCGTGATTAATATTGTCACCTCCTTTCTTTGACGCATAAGCGGAATACACTAAATATGCAATGGCCGCGAGTATTGCCGGTACTGGGATGAACCAAATGTAAATTGTTTCCCAAGGAGCAAAATAAACGAATGCAAACAGCACAGCAGCCACACCTCCTGAAGCTCCCAGCGAACGGTAATATGCATTCTCGCGATGCCTGAAAAAAGAGGGTAATGATGCAACGATTATACCAAGAATATAAAGAATAAGAAATGCGTATTTAGAAAATCCAAGCATTGTATAAATTGTTTCAACATTCCTTCCAAAGAAAAAAAGTGTAAACATATTGAAGAATAAATGCATCATATCTGCATGAATAAAACCGCTGGTTACCAAACGATAATATTCTTTAATATCCTGCATTTTGCGAGGATAGAGGATGAGGTCGTTCATCACTTTTCCATTATTGAATGCAGTAAGCGAAATGATGACAGTAATGATGATAATGATAAGCGTTAAGCTCATGATGCTGATTTAGAGTCGCGAATATAAGTTTTTATGAGTGATGGTAGGGCGAATTGTGCAAGATGCTGAAAGCGCGATATACTTGTTCGGCTAAGATAAGTCGTACAAGCTGATGTGGAAACACAAGTGGCGATAAGGACCATGTTTGCTTTGCCTGTTGTTTTATAGTGTCAGACACACCATACGCTCCACCAATTAGTAGTACCAGCGTTTTTACGCTGTCATTCATCAATTGTTGAAACTGCTTTGCCCATTGTGGTGATGATAACATTTTTCCCTTTTCGTCTAATAGGACGAGATAATGTTGTGGTTTTAGTTTTTTAAGAATCAAATCTTCTTCTTGCTTTTTAATGGCATCAATGTCAGATGGTGTTTTTTTTAAAGAAGGAATTATTTGTAAGTCAATAGAATTATAGGGCTTTGTTTTTTGGAAATAGTGTTGTATTCCTTCCAGAATAAAAGGTTCATTTGCTTTGCCAATAGACCAGATTTCGATGTGCATGTTTGTGAATTATTCAAAAATAATAAGTCAAAAAAACCATATAAAACTGAATCAAAAAAGGTTTTGAAAAATTAAAACAGAGCCATTATCTTTGCACTCCAATTTTGATGGCTCCGTAGCTCAACTGAATAGAGCATTTGACTACGGATCAAAAGGTTTCAGGTTTGAATCCTGACGGGGTCACCAAAGAAAAGCATCTTGAAAAAGGTGCTTTTTGTTTATCTAATTCTTTCTACCTTAGTTTGGTCATGCCTACAACTAAGCGTATCAGAAAATCCTCATCAAATCACTCGGCGTACAAACTGAAAATTATTGATGAAAATACGCTGGATGAGGTGTACTCTACAGATCTCTCAAAAACAAAGATTTATACTTTCCTCAGCAGCCTTTTCGTTTTTACGGCAATTATTACTGTTTTGCTGATTGTGTTTACTCCTCTCAGGTTTTACATTCCCGGATGAAACCTGCTAACTGATGCACGAGATAGAACCTTTTTTCAACTGGAGACATTTATACACCGCAGAAGAAGATGAACAATCTCCTTTTTACGGAAAGGAATATAGTGAGTTTGAATATTCTAATACTGTTTACAACTATTACATCCATCCACAATGGGACGAGTTTGGATCACGTACACTTTACCTTAAATTACTTTTTGCAGATTACGAACTGAACTACATCATTATCGAAATGATCGGTGAATGGAATGACGCTGTTGAAAATGACATTATGCAATTGAAAAGAAACGTGATCGATCATCTCATTGCAAAAGGTATTTACAAATTCATTTTAGTGACTGAGAATGTTTTGAACTTTCATAGCAGCGATATAGATTATTACGAAGAATGGTATGAAGATATAAAAGAACAAGGCGGATGGATCGTTTGCCTTAATACACCTAAACAAACTGAACACGAAATGAAACGCAACAAGCTAAATCATTTTATTCATTTCATGGATAACGAAAACTGGAGAACTTACCAACCGTCTCATTTATTTCAATTGATAGACAATAAAATGTTGCGTCTAGAAAATTAGCCTTTCAACTTTTTTAATAAATAGTAATCCCGATACACGCCGTGTATCGGGATAGGACTGTACTTACTAACCCATCGTAAGCATAACAAATATCTGAAAAAGGTTTTGATTTTGGAAATAAAATTATTTGCATATTTAAGCATTTTCTTCGCCTACAAAAAATAAGACTTTATGTCCTAGGCGACTTCACAAAAGTGACGTTTTGTCTGTTTTCAATTGTATTTTACGCCTTTATTTCTTCGTATTCATATTGGTATCTGTTTTGAATACAGTGTATTGAACTATAAAAATCTAAACAAAATGTATCACACAAGAAATTTCAAACACAGAATTCCTAACGGAATTGGCGGTTTCATTGAAGACCTTTTTCAAAATGGAAAAGTATTTACCGATGACCTTTGGAACGATGAAAAAATGCATGTACCGGTAAATATCAAAGAAGATGATAAAGGTTATAAAATAAGTGTCGTTGCTCCCGGACTAAAGAAAGAGGATATCAAAATTAATCTTGAAAAAGATGTTATGACTATTTCCTACGAACAAAAGAAGCAAGAAGCTACAGACACAGATGTTGATAACTCTAAAATGTTACGTAATGAATACAAATTCAAATCTTTCAAAAGAAGCTTTACATTGAATGACAAGATCGCAACAACAGGTATTGAAGCTAAATACACTAACGGTATTCTAGACATTTCTTTACCTAAAAAAGAAATGACAGAACCAGAAAGCCAAACAATAAGTGTAAGCTAATTAACTATTAGTGATGGAATTAACGCAACTCTCTAAAAGGGTTGCGTTTTTTATACTAGTTTTCTTCGGTCTCTCCTTACTTGTTTCACTTCTACAATGCCCGGAAAAAAATACAGCCTTCTGCTTTTTAGATCACGACACTTGGCACGAGTACGAAGCTGCTCTATCTTCTCAAATACTCGTCCGTCTTCTGTCTCAAACCAATGACCAATCGCAAGTTCATCAACTAGTGCAGCACCAGGTTTCTTTTCATCATAACGATACAATGCTTTGTATAAGTTAGGGTCTGTGCAGGTACTGGCAGCCGGATTGTGAATGTATGCAACTAATGCCTTTTCTACATCGCGAGGGAAAAATCCTTTGCCAATAAAAGGAATCAAGACATGACGAAACTGTGTTTTCCATTCTTTACCATGCGGTGCAATTGTATGTTTGTAATGTACATATGCTAGTAAATGAGAAATTTCATGCAGCAACGTAATAAGAAAACTATATGGATTAAGGTTTACATTGATGCTGATACGATGGTATGGATTATCCAAACTAGGATTTCTATAATCTCCTAATACAGATTTACGTTCATTGGTAAGCGTAAGATGTATTGTATGATTTTTGAAGAATGGTGCAAGTAACTCAAAAGCACCTTCCGGTAAAAAATGATCCAGACTATACAAACTCGTTTCTTTCTTCTTCATGCTCCAATTATCATTTTGTCTGCTTCGCCATTTTCATAAGTAAAACAGTTTCTACACCAGTATAAACTGTATATATCCCAAATAGAATAAATAATGATGGCTTATGAATAGAAGCGCGATTCATCAGGACATAAGTCAAGATAGCTATCATGCATACCATTAGTTTTAGAAAAGTGGCACCATAAACTCCTCTTACAAATGCTTGTGGTCTTTCGCTCACTTGTTTTTTTACGATGAAGTAAGTAATGATGGAAAGCAATGCCATTAAAGCATTTGCAAAAAGTAACACACTTAATTCAAATTTGGGGTTAGCGTTATTGAGCATAAAAAAAATGCCTCCTAATAAGGCAAATACTATAACAACAATTACAATAAATCTATTCGTCATTTTTGAGGCTTGCTAAATTCTTTGATTATTTTATATAGCGAAAAAACAAGTACTATCAAAGGTAAGAGAACTGTGCATAACGGAAACTTCCAATTTAGCTTTTCATCAATTTTTATTCCTCCCCAAACAGCTAAACTCAGTAACACCATCCATTGCGTGCCGAGCCCCACATAACGCATTATGTTTTTCGACTTCTTATTTAAGTTATTTTCCTGTTCCATTTTTCGGCGATTCTTTTTTTAAGGTTGCTGCTGCATCTTTTTTAATATCGTCTGCATCAGGCATGATACTGTTCATATCCTCCGCCTTCACTTTCTTCATATCAAGGGCCATTGTATCTTTTATTCCTTTATAACCACCGTTGATAATGGTTTTAATATTGGCTGTGTACGCTTGCTGTTCTTTCACCAAAACTCCCAAAGAGTCTAGCTGGCGTTTTAATATCAAGGCTTCTTTTTGGGCTTTATTACTTCCATACCCGGGAATGTAGAATCGGAGAGGAGTAAACACAATCAGCAAGACAGTAATAATTGCTGTGAAAACGAAAAGACTGCTGAGAAAAGTATAAATCTTTGTTTTTGAAAGATCGGTAGAGTATACCTCATCCAGCGTATT
>CBFGYQ010000004.1:0-22623 GCA_965652995.1 uncultured bacterium | reverse complement strand
TTATACAAATAACTTACATCACTATTTTACTTGGTGGTGTATTAATGATAATGGGCATAAAACATGCTTTATTGATAGGAGTCATATTTGCTATACTTAATTTGATACCTTATGTAGGAGCATTGGTGGGCAACATTATTGGTGTGTTACTTACCCTTACTTCGTCGCAAGAATTGGGGAGTGTGATAATGGTGTTAGTGGCAATAGCAATTGTCCAATTTCTTGATAACAATATCTTGATGCCTCGTATAGTTGGTTCTAAGGTAAAACTAAATGCCTTGGTAAGCATTGTAGGAGTTATAATCGGTGGCAGCCTTGCCGGAATATCAGGAATGTTTTTATCACTACCAATCATGGCTGTTTTAAAAATTGTTTTTGATAAAACATTGATGTTCCGTCAATGGGGAATGTTGCTTGGAGATGCCAATCCTAAAATGAGTCCAATCTCACACCCAGTTCTTAGATTGAAAAATAGAAAACTAAGGGACGGAGAAGAAATAGAAAAAAACGGTAATTCAGATAACAATGAGTCGGATAAGGCCAAATAGATCACTTACCAAAATATAGAACGCCCAGCATTATAACACCAGCAATAATTCTATAAATACCAAATGCTCTAAAACCATGTTTCTGTAAAAAACTGATAAATGTTTTTATAGCGATCATCGCCACAACGAAAGACACTAATGCACCCACACCAAATGTCATCAGATTATTTTCTTGAGTGAGCATTTCGTAGCCTTTCATTTCGACTCCGGCTACATTCCATTTTTTTAGAATTAAAGAATAAGCCGTAGCTGCAGCCATTGTAGGAACAGCCAAAAAAAATGAAAACTCTGCTGCAACATTTCTCGTTAAATTTTGCTGCATACCACCAATGATGGAAGCTGCACTTCTGCTTACTCCAGGTATCATAGAGATGCATTGCCAAATACCGATCATCAATGCATTTTTAGGTTTTATTTCTTCATCTGAATTTATCGTTGGATTCTTAAATACATTATCGATAAACAGTAATATAATTCCTCCCAATATCAACGAAATAGAAACTGTGAGCGGGCTTTCCAAAAGATCTTCGATAGCATCATTAAATAGAAATCCTAATACTAATGCAGGAATTACCGCTACGATCAATTTTACATAAAATTGCCACTTACTAAAATCAAAGAATTTTTTCCAATACAAAACAACTACCGATAAGATAGCACCAAGCTGAATACATACTTCAAAAAGTTTGGTAAATGCATCTTCCTGAATACCCATAAAATGACCGGCAAGTATCATGTGACCGGTAGAGGAAATGGGTAAATATTCGGTAATGCCTTCTACGATACCTAGAATAACAGATTCAAAAATAGTCATGCGCTTATGGGATATTGATGTATTTGTGAGTTTGCAAAGATAATTGCCAACTTGGGTTTTGTTTGATGTATTCAATAATTAATGGAGTCATTTCTTCTCGCTTACTCCATTCAGGTTGTAGGTATAATTTACAGTTTTCAGAAACTTTTGCAGCATGTTCTTCTGCCCATTTAAAGTCAGACTTATTGTAAACCACAACCTTCAGTTCATCTGCTTTTTCTAAACTCTCCGCTAAGGGTGCTTTGAATTTTTTAGGAGAAAGCGTTATCCAGTCAAAATCTCCTTTTAACGGATGAGAGCCTGAAGTTTCTATATGCGTTCTAATACCTTTGTTTTTTATGGCATTGCATAATTGGGTAAGATCATACATTGCAGGCTCTCCGCCGGTTATCACAGCTATTTTACCACCATCTTTTGCTGCCAATGCTGCAATATTTTCAATACTCATTTTAGGGTGAGCGTCAGCATCCCAACTCTCTTTCACATCGCACCAAACACAGCCCACATCACAACCTCCAAGCCTTACGAAATAAGCTGCCTGGCCGGAAAAATAACCTTCTCCCTGTAACGTGTAAAAATGTTCCATCACAGGAAGTTCATTCATCACCATCATGCAGCAAAAGTAAATTCATGAAAACTTTTACGAAAATATTTTTATAAAAAATGCGTAAAAATACCTTAGCAATAGTAGTTTCTGGACTGTAGGTTTACCTTCTAAACCTTATTATGATTCTAATACATTCACATATTCATATATTCATACCTAAGCGTTTTATCTTCAAAGGTAGGATGAGTTTTTATTAGCCGCTTTATTACTTTTTATCAATTCTAATTCTATAAAGCGATATGCCGAAAAGCTATTTAGAGTAGGCAAAAAACTCTTAATTTATGAAAAATAAAATAATCATTTCCCTCATGGTATTTGCTTGTATAACTACCATACTTTTTTCTTGTAATAAATCTAACGATAAAACCTCGAATAACAATAACAGTACTACAAAAAAAACTACACAACAGCTAGCAAGAGAGTCAGCTGGATTAGTACATTTATCTAACCAACATAATGATTTAAGCTGGGATATTGAATTGATGGATGACACTACTTGGAGCGGAGATATGATAACGCCTGAAACTACATATGTTACACCATTTTTAGATTTTGCTCTAGACTTTGATATTGAGATTGAGGAAGTGAATAATGATTTAGTTGTATCTAGCGATGACCCAGATGATGTTGATTTCATCTTGAATAACTTTCGAATGGTAAGTAGTAATACGTATACTTTTGATGCGGTTTATGATAACGAAGTTATCACTACTTATACTGTTATTTCTGATGAAATTGAAAGTACTAATGATCTCAAGGCATCTTTCGTAGGTAATTGGGCAGCAAATGGTTTAGGAGAAAAGCCTGCTCATATGAAAATCACGATCGGTGTTATCTGGGGACCAGTAATTTGGGCTGTAGTCACAATTACTAAAGCCTACACAAATCATTGTACTGATATAGTTAAAGTAGCTAGATCTAATTGTAACACACCTCCTTGTTCTTTCATTGCTCATTCATGTAGCGCTGAGTGCAAATGTCCTGAAGAAAAAAAGTAACAATTTTAATTTATGCCAACTTTCAATAAATCAAATAATTACTTGTCCTATGTATTAATATTGGGCTTACTGTTACTTATAGTTGACTTGGTATTTATGTTTACTGATAACAGTATTGATTTAGAATTGCCAATTAAACAATATTTAAAAACAGATTCACTACTACTATTTTTTTTACAAGCTATTATTTTGGCTCCAATTATTGAAGAGTATGCTTTTAGAAGTTGGCAAAAGAATGGGAGTAAACGTAAATACTTGACTCCCATTCTATTTGTTTTGTATAGTGTTTCTTACTGGAACATAATAATAACTACATTTGGAGTTATTGTAGTCATTTTTTACTGGATTTTTTTCGATAAAATTCATACACTATACATAGTGCTTGCAACAAGCATTGTATTTGCTGTTGTTCATCTGCCTAAAGAGTTTGTAACTGTGGAGTATTATTTACTTCTATCCGGGTATTTAGGTGCTGCATTTTTGCTATCTTTCATCAGGATACGCTATAATTTAGTCACAGCAATACTTTTTCACGCTACATGGAATTTTACCCTTTTATTCATTATAAATTATTTTTCTTTTCATTTTACTACAACTAAATGGAATCTTTCAGATTCAGACTATATTATTAAAATGGAACGTAATTCTATTTTTAATATTGATTCAAACTCTCCTAGTTACACGTCAAGCAATCTTATCAAAGTGGCAGATGCGACCATAGAAGATATATTAAACAAAATAATTGCACATAATGATTCTACACTTTTATTAATTGAAACAACACCATTTACCCGCTACAATTTGAGTATAATTCCTAAAAGCAAAAAAATTAACAAAGATATAATTGCACCAAAAATCATCTCCAAACTTTCAATAAAAATGGACACAAGCTACTCAGTAAAAGAAGTTTATAATATTATTACTACCCGTAGCCTACTACCCAATTCTAGGGATGAGGTAATGGAAAATATCTTTATAGGTCAAGTAAACGTTTTAGCAGAAATTTTAGAAGAACGCTATAGTGTCCCGTTTTCTTCAAATGATACTAGTTTTATTAGCATTCAGTTAGATAAAATGCTTTCATTTAAAAATCAATTAGATAATTTAGAAAAAAAGTACGGTTTTAGAATTGATAGAATTAAAAAGAAAATGAGAGTAATTACTGTGAAAGATATATAGATTAATTTATTCAGTTTCTATCTGTACTGTTGCAACACAGCACCTAATACTCTAATAGTGAAATATTTGGTGGTAACACTTAATACTCAACATCAACAATTTTAAGCAACGTTTCAATCTTAGTCGTTTGGCTCACTAACCACTCTCTTTTATGAGGAGTGCGCGCTTGGGTATGTCAATTCAAAATTCATCATTTACAATTCAACATTCAGACAAACCCTTACCTTCGCGAAAAATTTAGACTTCTTGCGTCCAGTTCATTACATATCAATTTTCGTTGCTCTAGCTGTTATAGCTGCCTTGTACTTTGGAGGAAATACCAAACCACCGAAGCCCGAAGGAGGCAATAAAAAGCCAACTATCGAAGAAGCCGCTGCTATGCAAAAAACACATCTCGCGCATGCAGCTTCATTTGATTCTATACTTACTGCGGCAAAAAATGAACTTCCAGAACATGCAAAAGAAGAAGTGAAAAATGCGGAAACTCAAATCGCTTCTCGTACAGATTCAGCTTCTATGGCTCCCGATTTTGAGCAACTAGCCAAAATATGGCAAGAACACAAACAACTGCCTGTCGCTGCTTATTATTATATGTATGCAGGAAAATTGGTGAATTCAGAAAAAAAGCTCAATTTTGCAGCCCAATTGTTCTTAGACTTAGCAAGAAGATCAACCTCGGAATCGGTGCAAGCATGGGAAGGGCAGATGGCAATCGATGGTTTTAAACGTGTTTTAGCGATTAATCCCAACAATGATACTGCTACTGTAAACCTAGCAGAGTGTTATATAGGAGTGGGGGAGACAATGCAGGGAGTATTAACGCTTCGGGATTTTACGGCAAAGAAACCGGATAATATTCCTGCCAACCTGATCTTAGGACAGCAGGGAATCGTTTCGGGACAATTTGATAAAGCGGCTTTGAGATTTGACAATGTGCTGAAACAAGACCCTGAAAACATAGAAGCAATGCTGGGACTTGCAGAAGTATATAAGAGCAAAGGGGACAAAACAAAAGCGGTGGAAGTGCTGGAGCGTGCCAAGAAAACGATGAGCAATCCGGACTTCAGCAAAGACATTGACAACTACATTAAATCATTTTAATAACATTTTTAAATTTTTAGATTATGCCTTGCGGTAAGAAAAGAAAAAGACATAAAATAGCTACTCACAAACGTAAAAAACGTTTAAGAAAAAACCGTCATAAGAAGAAATAGGTAATTGCGGCTGGGTACTCCGGCTATATTTTCCGTTCTCATATCTTATTTACTTACACCTGAATTCAGCGCATATTAATGCCGATGACAGGTGTAATTTTCTCATTGTATAAGATTTTAGTTTAAAGAAACTGTAACCGCACACGCAGCCGGTATTGTGTAACTGCAATTAAAGACGGCAGCATGAATAAAGAACTTATAATTAATTCTGCAGGAGAAGGCGTGGAAATCGCCCTCTTGGAAGATAAGAAACTGGTAGAGCTTCATTACGAACATAGCCATGACCAGTTTGCTGTTGGGGATCTATACCTCGGCAGAATAAAAAAACTAATGCCCGGACTAAATGCGGCATTTGTAGATGTAGGCTACGAAAAAGACGCCTTTCTACACTACACTGACTTAAGCCCATATTTTCAATCTCTATTAAAATTCACAAAGCAAGGTGTAGAAGGGAAGGCAGATTGGGGGAATGATTTCAGTAAGTTTAAGAATGAGACCGACATCTTAAAATCCGGAAAAATCACGGATGTGATCAACGGGAAACCTGAAGTTTTGGTGCAGATTTTAAAAGAGCCCATTTCTTCAAAAGGGCCTCGTTTGAGTTGTGAAATATCCATTCCCGGAAGGTTTGTGGTAATGACACCATTCAATAATGTGGTTGCCATTTCCAGAAAAATACATTCGGCAGATGAACGTAAAAGGCTTCAAAAGATCATTGAAAGCATTAAGCCTAAGAATTTTGGGGTGATTGTACGTACAGCAGCAGAAGGAAAAAACACGGCAGAACTTCACGCCGATTTGTTGGAAATAGCTTCTATGTGGGGGAATGTTCAGCAAAATTTGCACAACGCAAAAGCTCCGCAAATCATTCTTGGAGAACAAGATAAAACCACTTCCATTCTCAGAGATTTACTCAATTCCAGTTTCCAAAAGATCGTGATAAACGATAAAAAGATGGTGACTGATACGAAAGATTATATTTCTAGAATAGCACCAGAGAAAGAAGAAATTGTTGCTTTTCACAATGGCGGGCAAGCCATTTTCGATCAATACGGTATTACCAAACAAGTGAAATCTTCCTTTGGTAAGACTGTGAATATGGATAGTGGTGCGTATCTTATTATCGAACATACCGAAGCTCTGCATGTGATAGATGTGAACAGTGGTACGCGAAGTGCTGATGTAAGTCAGGAGCATAATGCGTTCACTACCAATCTAGAAGCAGCGAAAGAAGTAGTGCGACAAATGCGTCTACGTGATTTGGGCGGTATCATCATCATTGACTTCATTGACATGAAGTTGCCCGAAAATCGTAGAAAGCTCTATGATGCAATGGAAGAGTTGATGGCGAATGACAGAGCACGACACACGATTTTACCGATTTCTAAATTTGGTTTGATGCAAATCACGCGTCAACGTTTGCGTCCTGAGATCAATATTTCTACAACTGAAGCTTGTCCCGAATGTAAAGGAACCGGAAAGATCGGTCCATCATTGATCATTGGTGATGAGATTGAAAAAGACTTTAAATATTTGATTGGTCAAGGGCATAGAAATCTTTCTATTCATGTACATCCTGTTTTGGCGGCATATCTTACAAAAGGAAGTTTCTTGAACTTCAATTCCATTGTAGGTAAATGGGCTAAAAAGTACAAAGTGAAATTGAAAGTGGTGGAAAATACCGGTGCAACGCTAACACAGTACCAATTTTTTGATACAAAAACCGAAGAATTTATTAAACTTTGATGACCATTTACGTTGTATTTCTATAATAAGGAAACGAAAAATAGCATCAAATGAAAAAATTAATTCTTCTATTATTGGTTGTATTTGGTATTAGCCAAATCAGTTTTGCACAAGATTTTCGTGCGCGTCAAAAATCTCAGGTAAAAGTCATTAAGACTGCTTATAAGAAAGGGCGAATTACACAAACCGAATACGATAAGCTGATGCGTGAGCAGTATGTTATTGAAGAAACGATCGATAAATACAATGCTGACGGTTATTTGGACGCATCTGAAAAGAACAAAATACATGACAAATTGGTGAGAGCTGAAAAGAGGTTGAGAAGGTATAAACATAATGGTGAGATTTATTAAAGTAAATCTCACTTTTTTTATGACGAGATAGTTTTGTGGTTGGTGGCGGAACACCAATCACAGGGGAAAATACATGACAAATTTGTGCGAGCGGAAAAGAGATTGAGAAGGTATAAACATAATGGTGAGATTTACTAAAAGGTAAATCTCAGTTTTTTTGACCAGATAGGGTTTCTCGTGCAAGCGGATGTTTCCACATGAAAAAGACGAAAGCCCCGAATAGGGGCTTTTATTATTCTACATACTTGTTTTTCTTTTCATTTTCGAGTTCATTCTTTAGCTTTTGAATTTCATCATAAAGCTCTTTTATTGTATCTTCTAAAGTTTTCCCACTTGGTTGATCTTTCTTTTCAGGTTCGTAGCCTCTTATTTGATTGAGTCCAATCATGGTCTGTCCCATATTGATAATGTTTTAGTGAATAGTAAATTTAAGACTTAAATTCAGGTTGTGTAAACTTGTATGTAGTTGCTAAATAAAAATTATTTTCATTTAAACGTTTTTCTGAGGTTGGTGTTCCGCCACCAACCTCAAAATCAAAGTAACTATCACATTCCATCACTCTGCCATCATCTCTTCAATCACACCAGCAATATCTTCCGCATTGGGCTTAGAAAAATAATCTCCATCAGTTGCGTATGCAGGTCTGTGCGGTTGCGCAGCAATGGTTCTTGGTGCCGCATCCAGCCAGCGATAACCGCCTTGCTTTTCCATTACTTGCTGGAACATATAAGCGGACGCGCCTCCGGGAACATCTTCATCTACAAACACAATGCGATTGGTTTTCATCAAAGAATCCAAAATCATATTATTTACATCAAAGGGTAGGAGGGTACGCACATCAATCACTTCGCAGGAAATGCCTTGTGGTTCGAGATAGTTGACAATAGCTTCTTCTATAACTCTTAGTGTGGAACCGTAAGACACGATTGTAATATCATCTCCTTCACGAATAACTTCAGGTACACCAAACGGGATGGTGAAACTATCAATATTGGTAGGCATTTTCTCTTTGAGACGATAGCCATTAAGACACTCAATTACGATTCCGGGTTCATCGCTTTGCAACAACGTATTGTACATACCAGCGGCTTGCGTCATGTTGCGAGGCACACAGAGATACATACCACGAATGCTATTGATGATCATTCCGATAGGAGAGCCGCTATGCCAAATACCTTCCAATCTATGTCCACGGGTGCGAACGATCAACGGACATTTCTGACCACCCTTTGTACGATACAGCATTGTAGCAACATCGTCACTCAGCGGTTGTAAACCATAAAGCAAATAATCTAAATATTGTATTTCAGCAATAGGTCTTAACCCACGCATAGCCATTCCCATTCCTTGACCTATGATAGTTGCTTCACGAATGCCGGTATCGAAAATTCTTTTATCTCCAAACTTTTCCTGCAATCCCGCAAAGCCCTGGTTTACATCGCCGATCTTTCCTAGATCCTCTCCAAAAGCAAGCACAGCAGGGTTTTTAGAAAATGTAAGATCAAAATATTTGTTGAGCACTTCGTAACCATTCAACGTTTCATCTCCATATTCTGCTTTTACTTCTGTCACTTTCATCGCAGAGTATTTGCTTTCCGAGTGAAGTTTCGAGTTGTATTTTTCTTTGTTCTCTGCTTTTAAATTTTCATAGTAGCTACGCAATGTTCTCACAGCTTCACTATTACCGGTTGTAAATTTCAAAACACGGTGAATAGTTTGCATCACATCTTTGCGAATAGGTTCTTTCAGCGATTTTAGTTGCTGTACGAGTGCTGCGATCTTTTCAGAATTATCACCGGCTTCATACACCAATTGATTGCAAAGTCCGGCAGCTTGTTCTACTTGTTGTTTTATTGGATCAATAAATGCCCCCCAAGCTTTTTGTTTTGCCTCACGAGCCTCCTGTTTTGCTTCTGCTTCTATCGTTTCCAGTTCTTCTTCCGTAAGGATGTTATTCTCAATAATGAATTCACGCATTTTTGCATTGCAGTCATAATCTTTCTCCCAGTCCAGACGTTCTTTGCTTTTATAGCGTTCATGTGATCCTGATGTAGAATGTCCTTGAGGTTGTGTTACTTCCTGTACATGGAATATTGCAGGTGTATGCGTTTCGCGAATACGAGCGATTCCTTGTTGGAAGGTTTGAGTCATTCCTGCATAATCCCATCCTTTAACAGTATAGATATTTATACCCCCTTTTTTAGGATCGAATTGCATACCGCTGAGCGCATCTGAAATAGAATTCTTAATGGTTTGATATTTACGAGGCACAGAAATTCCATAACCATCATCCCAAACAAAAACAGCCAACGGCACTTGTAAAACACCTGCTGCATTGATGGTTTCCCAAAACAAACCTTCTGATGTAGAAGCGTCGCCAATAGTGCAAAAAAACCACTTCATTTCCTTTCTTCGAAAATTTCTCAAATCCACGTGCAAGCTCAGGTATGTTGCGATAACATTTAGAAGCAAACGCCAAACCCAAAGCGCGAACCATTTGTCCGGCAGTGGGAGATATATCACTTGAAGATTGTGGCGCAGATGTTAGATCTTTCCAATCACCGCTATCATCCAGCCAGCGTGTGCCGTAATGTCCATTCATCATTCTACCACCTGTTGCAGGCTCTTCGTTTAGGTCGGGATTAGCATATAACTGTGCAAAAAACTTTTCTATATCCGTCATACCTGTTGCAAACATCAATGTTTGATCGCGGTAATAACCACTGCGAATATCACCAGGCTTCATAGATTTAGCAGCAGCTATTTGTGCCAGTTCTTTTCCATCTCCGAAAATGCCAAATTTCGCTTTACCGGTAAGCACTTCACGTCTGCCGATCAAACTAGCTTCGCGGCTGGCTATGGCAAGCTTGTAGTCTTTGACAACTTCTTCTTTAAATTCTTCAAATGAAAGGCGACTATTGATTGGAGTAGCAGTATCTTGAGAGATCATAATGTACGATGATTAATAAGCCAAAGATAATTTCTTAACGTTGGAAGATACAAATTTGTTGGGAGATGTTTTAGACATTAAAAATTTTACTGGTTTCTTGTTAAAGCTTGCCTGTATTGTATTATAACAAATATTCTAGTTTTGAAAAATTAACTTTGTAAGAGTGATTAGTTAACTGAATTTGACGTTATGAAGAAATTATTTGTTTGTAAAGTGCTTTTGATGACGCTAGCAGTAACCTACCAAGTGATGACGGTAAGAACTGCTTCAGCCAATACCGTGGTTTCTACAACTACTATAGATAATTACATTGAAAACATTTACTCACAAATAGATTTTAAAGGTTCTACCAAGGTATCGGAAGAAGTATTCAAACATGCGTATAAAGGTTACTTGAACCTGCTTAATGCAGGAAAGTTGAGCAAAAAAAACATCATTACTATCTGCGATTTTTCACTTTCTTCCACCAAAAAAAGAATGTGGGTTATTGATTTGAAGACTAAGAAAGTTATCCTTAATGATTATGTAGCACATGGGCAAGGCTCAGGTAAAGAGTATGCTACCGTTTTCTCTAACACCGAAAACTCACACCAAAGCAGTTTAGGTTTTTATGTTACCGGCAATATTTATTCCGGCGAACATGGAGCTTCATTAAAACTGCACGGAATGGATAATGGCTATAATTCTGCCGCTTACAATCGTGCTATTGTGATACATGGAGCTGATTATGTATGTACTGATCTTATTAAAGCACAGAACTATTTAGGAAGAAGTTGGGGTTGTCCGGCTGTGTCAAATCAAGTAGTAAAGAAATTGATCCATACAATTAATGATGGTAGCTGTTTATTTATTTACGCATCAAATAAAAAATACTTAGCAAAAGGTTATTGGCTCAATAAAAAAATTGAGACTTTGCCGGAACAAGATATTGTGGACGATTTAATGCTCGCAGCAAATACCAACAAACCTGTAACTTATGTTTATGATGTGAGTGCCGCTGATATTGCACCTCCCGGAGCACAAATAGTTTCTGTAGGTGATGATTTAAGATCGGCAGCACCTGCAACTTCATCTCCTTTCAATTTCCCTTTTATTTGGAAATGGCTGCCATAAGTTTAGTATCACGCTTGTAAAAATCCCGCGCAAATCGAAGGTTGGTTTCATTATCATCCACCCATGCAGTAAGGTAGACGATGTGAACCGGAATTTTATTTTTTAGATTTTCCGATTTGGTTTTATGTGTTGAGATGAGCGAATCTAATTTTATCTGATCGTAGTTTTTACCTTCAACATCATTGAGTATATATTTTGCCAATTCTTGTGGATGTTGCAATCTTATACAACCGGAACTTTTTGCACGATCAAATTTTTCAAAATCTTCACGATGTGGTGTATCATGCATATAAATATCCCATTCGTTCGGGAAGTTGAATTTTACATATCCTAGTGCATTAGAATGCCCGGGTGCTTGACGAAACGTGAATCTTTTGTAATTGTCAGCCGTTATCACAGATGCATCTACGCGTCTGCCTTTATGGTCAAATGCTTCCAAATCTTTTCTATCTAAATAGGCAGCACCGCTTTTTAATAATCCCGGCAATACATCTTTTTTAAGAATAGTGGGCGGAACACCCCAAGACGGATTAATAACAATATTTGACATCTCCGAACCAATTGCAGGTGTTTGTCGTGATGATTTTCCAACTACCACATTCATTTTCATCACTTCAACACCATTTCTCTTCATGCTAAAATTCATTGTAGGAATATTTACAACGATATAATCTTCACTGAAGTTTCTAGGAAGCCAACGCACCCGCTCCATATTAGCAGCAATAATTTTACCTGTTTCATTAGGGTCGCGCGTCAGAAGTCTAATGGTAGTAGTGTCTAGTTTCCCTGTACGTTTTATTCCATGATATTCTTGAAATGATTTTATAATTGTAGTCATATCAGCTTGCTTATTAAGCCACGGAGTTTCGATATCGATTATTGCTGTTACTATACTATCCGGTAATTCTGTAGATGATCTTGAGCTGTTTTTTAAATTGGCAAGTGTGGTATTTTGAGAGAGAGTAGAGTAGTGCTTCAATCCTTTTTTAAGAATGGTGTAAATAGGAACCGCACTTTTATATGAATCTAAAGAAGGATATTTTTTCGCTTTCAAAGCATTGTAAACATAATCTACATTCCATACAGAATCGTTAGGGTGATACCAAAGAGAATCAACTTTTTCGGGCGATACAATTCCAAACAATAATTCTTTTGATGCTTTTAAATAATTGGCTGTAAGTGCCGTGTCTAATGATATAATTGCTGAGATATCTACATCCTTCGTTTTATAATTATTGAGCTGTTGCTGTAATGCAGTTAGTTGGTAGCGTTCTGGGTTGATTCCATCAAGATTTATCAATGCTAATTCTTTCAAAAACGATTCTGTAATTTCTGTATTACCTGAAACATCTAACCAAAGTGGGGCATATTCATTCTGATTGTAGAGATTAATCAACTCATTGTTTACAGATGCAATTTTTGCTTTGGAACTATCAACAGCACTAGACTGTAATGCAGTCTTTAAATTAGCAGTAAACTCTTCTTCATCAAATTTGTCGCTGGAAAAAATTGAAGAGTTGCTGCTTCCGGGTTTGTTATTACAAGATGTTGCAAAAAAAGTGAGAATAATGAATGATAGAATAAGATTGTTTTTCATAATAAGGTTAAATGTTAGAGTACTATATTTTCATTTCTATTATCGGATCCCAAAACAGATTTTTAAAATCCACTACTTTATCCTTATCAATTTTCACGCCTTCCCTTTCTAAAAGTTCTTGCATACGTATAGGTGAATCAAAATGATGCTTGCCAGTAAGCAAGCCACTACTGTTGACAATTCTATGGGCAGGCACTTTGGGCTTCACTTTAGCTGAATGATTCATAGCATAACCGACGAGTCTTGCTCCAGATTTTGCGCCTATAGCTGCCGCGATAGATCCGTATGTAGAAACACGCCCTTTGGGTATTTTTCTCACCACTTCGTAGATCAGGTCATACACATTATCATTCACCTTTGCTTTCATTAGTATGCTTTCGCTTTTCTAACAATAATGATTTTTTGGGTTCAGGAACGTTTTTATAATCGTAAGGACAATTAGCGCAACCATTTCCACAACAGTAACCACGTTTCAATAAATACTCTGCAGTGAAAACAACAAAACCGTCGTTATTATAATAATAATCAAGGTCGTCATCATCATTATTCTGTATCGACATGCTGTTTCTTTTTTTGTGGTATCACGATTGGCTTCTCAGGCAATGAGAATGAAATATAATAGATAATTCTACCTTCTGCCAAATGCATTTTTTCATAGAAAGTTTGAATAGCCAATGCGTCTATGGCTTTGCCTTTACCATATATATCCACAATATTTTCGTGAATAGGGCAGCCTTGTTCTTGGATACTTTCCAAGGTAAATTCATATAATTCCTTAGAGTCCGTTTTTAGATTAATAATACCATTCTTTCTTAAGACATTTTGATATTCTTTTAAAAAACGAGCATGTGTAAGCCTGTTTTTTGCTTTTGAGTCTCTAAGAAAAGGATCGGGAAAAATGATCCATATTTCCGATACTTCTTCTTCAGAAAAATAATGGGTGATCTGCTGTATTTGAGCACGCAGAAATGCAACATTATCTAAGTCTTCTGCTATCGCCGTTTTTGCACCTATAAATATTCTATTTCCCTTAATATCTACTCCTATAAAGTTTCGATCTTTATTCTCTCTCCCCAAGCTTACACTGTATTCGCCCTTTCCACAAGCAAGTTCTAAAGTAATAGGGTTGTCATTTTTAAAATAATTCTTCCAATTTCCCTTCATGTTTTCAGGATGTTGTAATACATTCGGGAAAGACTTTATTGCCTCAAATCGTACTAATTTCTTTTGTGCCATTGAGCAAAGATAAGTGCAATAAAAGACCGGATGCAATCGTTAATTTTGAAGAAAGAACCTCTATGAAAAAATATGTATTATTATCCTTTGCTGCTTTTTTAGCGGTGATCACATTGAGCAGTTACGAACAAGGTATATCTAACTATAAAGATTGTACTGGAGGTACCGGTTCTGCTACTAGCTGTGGAACGAGTGCCAGTGGCTGCCATTCCTCATCTGTGTCTTCAAATTTAGTTTTGAGCATTATTCTTACAGATGATAAAGGTGTAATTGTAAGTGATGGAAAATACATTCCTGAAAAGTACTATCGTGTTACGCTTAGGGGAATGCTATCTAGCGGAAGTAGTTATCCATATTTTGGATTTCAGTTCACTACTGCAAAAGTCAATGACGGACAATTTACCCTCTTGAATAATTATCAAAAATGGCTAGTTGTTAATCAATCTTATTTTATAGAACATTCTACTCCCATTCCTGCACAAAACAATGGTACTAAATTCGAAACCGATTTCTTCTGGCAAGCTCCGCCGGCTGGTGCTGGGACAATCACTTTTTATTGTACAATGCTTGCTGCAGATGGTAACGGGTTTGCTTCTAACGACATAGATAGAAATACTTATTCATCGTTTATGGAAACCTTGCCTACTGCTGTAACTGATTTGTCAAAAGATGCAGCAATAAGTACATATCCTAATCCGGCAAAAGACAACATAAACCTTTCAATTAACACAAAGCAGTTTGGTGAATATGGTATAACTGTATTCAACCTTAGCGGACAGAAAATTTACTCGAATAAAATAAACATCACCAGAGAAGATTGTGTAACTAATATAGCAACAACAGATTGGAATACCGGAATGTACTTTTTAGAAGTAAGGAAAGGTGATAAAGTGAAACTAATGAAGCTGATGAAAAATTAAGAAGAACGTATTATTTATTTCTTTTTCTGGAAAACATTCTTGATAGACTTAGAAGCATTTCGTTTCACTTCTTTAGCTGTATCAGACTTTAGTGCTGTCTTCACCCCTTTATAGGTTAGCTCTATAATTTTCCATTTTATATAACCGCCGATAAATTCAGTAGCGGCAGTAACTATAATATTGGGTTTAGATGTCTTAGCAGATATGATTTTTTGAGCTTTTGATCTAACAGATTTTCTTTTACTTATGAAATCGTAAACAGTAGGTGCTACATTGAAAACTGTAGTAAGTAATGAACCTGAAGTAACTCCGGATAATAGCCCGGAAATAAAATTCTCTTTCTCTTTGGGTGTTTCGTACTCCTCTCCACTATGCTCATTATTGCTGTTAAGCTTTTGTTTTAGCTTCAATCGTTCAGCTTTTAGATCACTTAAGTTCGTCAGTTTCCGGGAGTAAATCTTCATTTCAAAAATCAATTATTTTTTTGCTTCATTTACTTCGTCATCTTCCTCATCGTCTGTCATAATATTAATAAACATGCCCAAAAACAGTCTCACAATATTTCTTCTTGCCAATGCCAACAAGATAAAAAACAAGGTATAAATGCCGGCTGTAATAAAAAATCCGTAAGTGCGAGAATCTGTATGCCTCGAAAAAAACTCTCCTAAGCCTATGCCTAAAAAAAGCAAGATACAAAGGGCAAGAAGCAAACAAATAATAACAAAAATAAAATAACTCAATATGCCGGATGTGCGTTCTACGAAATCAAGTTTCAATAGATCTATACGCGTATCTACATGTTGAGCTATTTTATTCTTCCACTTGTTGATAAAATTCACCATTCCGAGAGACTAAGCGTTATAGATTTCTTCTTCTAAGTCTTGAGGAATTTTTTTGCTGATCTTGTTTTTAAGATCCGTAAGGCGATCTTTTATGCGATCTAGATTTTCTGCACGAACATCTTTGTCTGTTGCCAATACATAGCCTACAGCCGCGCCTACTGCAGCACCAATTAATAACGTAGCAACTGTTTTTCCTGTGTTTGCCATAAGTGATTTTTTAAATTGTTTCTAAAGATTTTGTGTATGCAAGTAAATTAAAAATTTCATGCCATTTTGCTAAATCTTTTTTAGCGGTAGTACCTATTCTCCAAAATATAGTCATGTACTTTTTCCGGAAGAAGATAACGGGTAGATTTATTTTCCTTTATCTGTTTGCGAATGTAGGTAGAAGATATTTCTAAAAGCGGAGCATCCATAAGTGTAATTTTTGCACCATGATCTTCTGTGACTGCAAAACCCGGGCGATTGTAAACAATGAACGTATGATTTGCCACCAATTGCTCAAAGTTTTTCCAACGATGTATGTTTTGAAAGCTATCAGAACCCAGCACTACAGTAAATGTTTCTAAAGGGAATCTTTCTTTTAGGTAAGTAAGCGTATCAACGGTGTAAGATGGTTTAGGCAAATGAAATTCTACATTACTTGCACGAAATTTTTGATTATCATCAATCGCTAATTCCACCAAATGTAATCTGTCATATTCATTAAGCAGCGTATGTGCCTCCTTTAAAGGATTGTGTGGTGATACTACAAACCATATCTTATCAATTTCACTATTTTCTACTACATGATTTGCTATGATAAGGTGTCCGGTATGTATAGGATTGAAACTCCCAAAATATAATCCAATGTGCATAAAGGAGAAGAATTTATTTGCTGTATGTCTTAATCCAATTCAACGATTCACTTAATATCAGTTGCATATTTACAGGGTTTGCTAAGCCTAGATCATGTCCTGCTCCTGTCATAGTAACCAATTTGTGTGTGTAGTTTAGAGATGTAAGTTTTGCATCTAACGTCACAGCATGCGAATTGTATAATACCAGATTGTCCATAGTGCCATACACCATAAGTGTTGGTACATTCTTTACATGATGTATAGGACTTATAGCTTGATATTCTATAGGCAAAGGTTGTCCAATAGTAAAAGGTACACCCGCAAGATCTTGAACAGCAGTTTTAAGATTTGCATCGGTCAATGTATCTAAGTTCTTTGTATCGGTTAAGTCTGTTGGTCCGCACAAAGAAACAATACCACTAACCTTCTTGGCATTATCATGTGCATATCCATAAAGCAACGACATGTGTGCACCGGCACTTAATCCTAATAAAATGAATTTATTATTTCTGATTTTTAAGGAATCGTAATTATTAATGCAATAGTTTAATGCCCCACCAACATCGCTCATCAATTCCTGACAATGCACTGTAGAAGAAACGTATCTGTAACTGATAGATGCACTTGCTATACCATGTCGCAGTAAAGTATCTTGAACTCCGTTAAGGTCATTTTTACTACCACCGATCCAAGATCCTCCATGAATTAATAAAACAAACGGAGTAGATGCATTTCTGTTTGCAGGTAGGTAGATATCCATCACATTTCGTGCATCACTACCATATTTTACATCACGATACTTTCTCTCTACAGAATCATATACATTGTTTTGTAGAGTAGTTTTATCCTCTTTATTACAAGAAGAAAAATAAACAATGCTACATAAGAGCAATAAGAAAAGGCGATTCATAAATTTCAACAATCAGTTTGTTATGTGAACTTTTATTTTATCCGCATCGGATTTGCGAATACTTAAATAATAACCTGCAATTTTAATAGCCATCGGGTCGCCCAGTGGTGCTATCATTTCCACCATCACAGGCTCACCGGGTATGCAACCCATCTCCATAAGAGTTAACTCAAAATCACTTTGTTCATGTTCGTGGATAATGGCTTTCTGTCCTTTGGGCAATTTTGATAGCTGGACTGTTGTTTCCAAATGAATATTCATGCGGAGCAAAAATAAGCAAGAAAATTTACGACCTTAGAAACAAAATGTTGAAGTATGGCGATACACTATTACGAACAGGATATTCAGGCGCAACTCAAAGACAAGAGGAAGCTTAGTCAATACTTAACAACAATAGTCAAAAAACATTTACCTGATGTAAGGTCAATTCAACTCAGTTATATTTTTTGTGGAGATGAATATCTTTTAGAGATCAATCGAAACTATCTTCAACATGACACATTCACAGACATCATTACGTTCGACCTTAGCGAAAATGAAAAAACTCTTATTGGAGAAATCTATATCAGCGCTGAACGGATAAAAGAAAATTCTTTAAAGTATAGTATGACCTACAATCAAGAGCTACATCGTGTCATCTTCCACGGAATATTGCATTTATGTGGTTTTAAAGACAAGACCAAAAGCGATAAAGAAGAAATGCGAAAACTGGAGGATAAGTGCTTAAAAGAATATCTTGGATAATCAGTTCACAGAATGTTTGTAAAGCGATCCGTGTACAAACAACAGGGAAAGCAACAATGGGCTTATTTCCAGTATTGGTAGTTCCTGTACTTTAAAAAGATGTAATATAAGAGAAACAAAAATGAGCACAATTGCAATGAGGGCATATCGGTTTTTATTTCTTTTTGGTGCAAATGCAACAATTAGATTTGTAGGCAATGCCCATAGCAGATTGAAATTGTTGCTGCAACCTTGATGATCTGTAGCAAACCACATCACCAAAATAAAACAACCAATAAACCCGGTAATAAACAGATTTAGAAAAACCATCAATTTTCCTAATCGGTTTAATGATTTTTTAGTTAATCCTATTATTGTCAGTAATGCGATACAAATTGTTAAAATAAGTGGCCCATTCAAACCTGCGAGAAGAGTAGGGGATCCACTAAGTTCTATTGTGGATGTCGCTGCGATCTTTTTACCATTAAGTGTAGAGCCGGCGACAGCACGTTCCAAAAAATCAGGGAGAAACATGACGTCGCTTTCGGTCATTATTTTATCAATTCTGCTTCCAAGCAAAATGTTTACACCGAACCGCTGCCAATGTACACGATAGAAATATTGGTTGATGATATTACGAAAGCTGATCTCTTTGTTTTCAGGTAATACTTTTGCATATTCAAAATTATTTCCGAATGCAGTAGGAAAAGCATCTCTTATACGTGTAGCACAATTGTCAAAAAAGAAATCGTATTTGTAATACTTATTCTCATCACGCGCATTATTATTGAGAAAATTGTAGATATCAATTTTATCTTCTCCGCTAATATTCAAAACCTGCTCACGAACACTTCTGTGACTTTCCACATATTCCTGTAAGAAATTTGGATACGGGTAGTACGACAAATAATACAACAACTTTCCTCTTGTAAATTTTATGAGGAAGTCATCATCATAGCCATTAAATGTTCCATAGTTGTAAACATTATCAGTACCTGCAAGGGAATCTGTGATGCGGATGGCTGTGTGTCCAAATGTTTCCCATGGTTCCAATCCTGTACCACAGGTCAATAAACTGATACGTAAGTGTGTGCTGTCTGTTTGAGCAGATGCTTTCACACAAAAAAGCAAGAAAAATACAAGTATGCTTTTTCGCAAGGTCATTAAAGCTTTTTGAAGGACTTAAGAATTTCCCAACTTCTTCAACATTCTTCCATGCTCTACCAACGCACTCATGAAAGTTTTTTGTTCATAGTAAGGAATACCGAATTCTTCTGCCGTGGTCTTTACAATTGGTGCCAGTTTTTTATAATGCACATGGCAGATGTATGGGAAAAGGTGATGCTCAATTTGTCTATTAAGCCCACCGATAAACCAATTTAATACACGGCTTTTAGGAGCAAAGTTGGCCGTATTATACATTTGATGGATCGCCCAACTATTTCCCATTTTCAAATCTTCTGTAGGAGCCGGAAATTCACAATCATCCATTACATGAGCCAATTGAAATATACAAGACAATGCTAAACCTGCTAAAAAATGCATCATCAAATAGGCAAGTATAACGTGATACCAAGGTATGCCTGAAAAAATCAATGGTAATACCAATGTAACGATGTAATAAAGTGTTTTATAAATAACCAATTGAGTCATTGCCTGGCGAAGCGTTAATCTCTCTTTTTTAAGCAAACCTAATTTTTCATAATTGATCACTTGTTTGAAATCCTTCTTGGTTGACCACAAGAGTGTCATTAAACCATAAAGAAACCAAGCATATAGGTGCTGGTATTTATGAAACCCACGCTTTTCTTGATAAGGAGAAAAACGAAGTAGAATCCCAGCATCTATATCGTGGTCAAGTCCATCAATATTGGTGTAAGTATGATGTAGAATGTTGTGTTGAATTCTCCAGTTAACATCATAACCGCCCAAAAGCATAATGAGTTTACCAAGATTCTTATTTAATTTTTTATTATCGGAGTAAGAGTCATGATTAGAATCGTGCATTACAGAGCAACCAATACCCACCATGCCGATACCCATAAGCAACCATGCTCCGTAAAAAAGTAATAAACTTGAGCTAAGTAAGCCTGAAATAACAAAACCAAGAGGTACTAAATACATAGCTACCATCGCTACAGTTTTCCATTTCATAGAAGCATTACCATGCATTTCTATTTTGTTCTCCTTAAAATAAACATCGATTCTTTCCTTAAGCGTATCAAAAAAACCTGCTTTATTTTTAGGTGCAAATTTTACGAGGCTAAGCTTCTGCGTCTGGCTCAATATGAAAAAATTTTTGCAAAGGTAATAGAAGATATGCGAAATAAAAATCCCCTTAACGATTAAGGGGATTACTTTAACTAATTAGTGAGTTACCTTTGCTGAACAGTTTCTAGTTTCTTCTTCATCTCGTTTGATTTTTCAATATTGTTTTGCTTGGCATAAATCTCTTTAGCCGCAATTATCGCTGCTTGATAGTTGTTATAATCATCGCCTTTAAGTGTTTTGGCTGATGGCTCCCAAATGCTTACCACTTTTTCAAAATGAGGCACTGCTTTGTTAAACCATTCATCGCGTTCTATTTTCAGCGCATCGTACTTTTTGGTATCAGCAGCACTAGTTGTCAATTTATTCATTTGATCGTTGATACTAACAGCTCTGTTAAAATACAATGCGCCGTAGTTGTAGTAAGCATCCGCTTTGTGGGGTGCTGCTTTTACAGTATTGTCATAAGCAGTTTCTGCCTTACTAAATAGTTCATTGTAATTAGCCGGCTTAGGTAACTCCTTATTATTCTTGTCCTTAGGATTTGCCATATTATCATAGGCAATTGCAAGATTGAAGAGCAATTCTGAATTTGCAGGATCTGCTTTTATAGCGTCTTCCAGTTTTCCAACCAACACATCTGATTTGCCTGATTTTACATAGTAATTCAATTCGCGATTGGTAACACTTTGCTCTTTAGGATATGCGGTTTTGGCTTCATTGATAGTAGCTAATAAGTTAGTCTCATCATTTTTGGCTTCGTAAATGTCAGCGATCATCAAATAGTTTCTTACGTCTTTCACGATAGGATCGTTCTTTGCTTTTAACAATAACGGAAGTGCTTCATCATATTTATCGCCATAGTATGCGCTGTAACCTTGATAGGTGGATGCCTGACGTGCAATTGTATCAAAGCGTTTATTTCCTTCGAAACGTTTTCCTCCTTCAATATTGTGTATGTTGCCAACCTCACCAAAACGATTAAAAGCACCAGTATAATCCTGTTTATCATAAGCCGCAAGTCCTTCGTTGAAATTGTACAATGCAACCACAGACAATTTGTTGGTGACATCCTGTTTTTCAAAAGTTGGTTTAAGCTCAACAACTTTCATTAAAGATTTTCCAGCTTCTTCGTAATAACGTTTTCCTTCGTTACCCGGTTGTTGCTGCATAGCCAGATACACCATACTACGCACATGCCAAGCGGCAGGATCATTTTGAGTTTCCGGATTGGCAACAGCCGCATCCACAGCTTTTTGTGCTTTAGAAAAATCTTTATCAGCCAGTGCGTTTTTAGCACTACGCACTTCAGATTTTTGGGCAAATGATGAAATAGAAATTGCCGCCCATGCAGCAATGAATAATAACTTCTTCATGTAAACGATAATTCTAGTTTTTGGAATGTGTAAAAATCAATAAAAATCAGTCCAAAAAAAATGATGAGCGGAAATATAACTTTTATTTGACAGAGGATGAGCCATGAAGTTTTACAAAATCATGATAATCTTTTTCTGCCTTTTTACGAGTTAAATGACTTGCAATAATGTCTAAAAAAATATACACATAACAGAACCCGACTACGCAACCCCAAACTTTGATATTATTTATTGGATCGTCTAATTGAAAAATAACTATATACGGAAAAACTGAAAACCATCTTTCAGTAAATTTCATATGGTATATAGAGTCATTATTTTTGAAAGTACCAAAACTTAAGAAGCTACCCATTGAAACTAAAACGTAAATAATAAAAAGCAATAAGGTC
>CBFGYQ010000003.1:0-23266 GCA_965652995.1 uncultured bacterium | reverse complement strand
TCGCGTTTGGTGCGGTACGAGCGACCGAGATACGGCAACTTCAATACCAATGATTTTTCTTTTGCTACCGGAAAAAGTTTAATGAAATCGTATTTCTCCTTGTCTTCGTTTTTGTGAATGCTGATGGGAGAGAGGTCATTGAGAAATAAAAAGTAACGTGTAATCACAGGTTTATCCAAATTCAATTCGCGACGTACATTTTCTAAAGATTGTAAATCGGTGCGTTGCCCCATCGTCAGTCGTGCAGGGTCGCCGGGCAATACATTGAACAAAAAGAAAACCACCGTCACCACACCGAGCAACACAAACAAACTGTATCGAATTCTTTTAAAAAGAAACCGAACCATATTTCATCAGTTTCAATTTGCCGCTTTCTATCGCTGCATCTTTCGGATAATCGCGGAAGCTCCATTTACCACGAATAGTGCCTTGTTGCAACAACATCAAACCCGGGTTGGAACGCAATGCAGACTTGCTCGCCACCAGATCGAACACCAACAGATCATTGGGTATCAAATTATTTTTTTGCAACCAGTCCTTAGAACCTTCTATGTTTCCTGATGTTAAAACGTAGAATGGAATGTTTAGCTGATTGCATTTTTTAATGAGCGATTGCAACGAAGCCACATTATCATTACGTGCTTTTTCAGGGTCTTTCAAGAACAATAAAAACACATAAGGCTCATTTAAAATCTCTTCTGTATGGTCGTTGCCCGAAAGGTCTGTGATGACAAAATCCTTTATTTCCGGATCTGCATTTCCTTTTTTTATCAACTTGTCTTTTCTATCTACAAACTTCCAAGTGGTGTCTTCCCAAGGATAATTTTCCATGGTATATTCTTTTTGTACACCATCTTTTTCGTAGATCATAATGCTCTCATACACATCAGGTGTAGAGCCTGGCGGCGGTTGTGTTTTTTCTTTGATGTTCGCACCAATTTTGTAAGGCAAGCAATCATGAAATGGTAAATGTTCTAACGCCCACCATTGCATACCAAACGCTAAAAATGCTGTGAGTATCATAATAGCAGTTGTAGGATAACCGCTAAATAAAGGCTTTATACGCTTGCGGAAAATGAACAGAATAATAACGAACACTAGTAGTACCACATCCTTCCAAAACGTTTCTTCATTCGAGATTTTTATACAATCACCAAAGCAGCCACACTCTTTTATTTTTCCTGAGAAAAGTACATAGGCTGTAAGGAACGTAAAGAATGCTGTAAGTAATACCAGCAAAAATGAAAACACTCTGAAAGCTGCTCCTATCAAAACTGCTACACCTGCAATGATCTCAAAACCTATCATCAGAATAGATATAGCCAACGAATATTTTTCTGCCCAAGGCATGTGCCAGACTTCAAAAAATTCATTCATTTTATAGCTCAGTCCGCTCGGGTCGTTGGCTTTCACCACGCCGGAGAAAATGAATAAGCAGCCTACGATAATTCTAAGTATCCAGAGTATGATTTTCATTGAGTGTTGATTTGTTGTTTTGTTGATTTTCTGTTTCACACAAAGCGCACGAAGAATACTAAGGTAACAACGTTGTGTGCTTCGCCTTCGTTGTTTTCTTTGTGTGAAATATCATTTTTTCTCACCAATTTTTATCAACGCAAAGATGCCGTAATTCACGATGTCGGCAAAGTTGGCGTCCATACCTTCGGAGACAAGAGTTTTGCCTTCGTTGGTTAGTATTTGTTTAATTCTTAACAGTTTCACTAGAATCAAATCGACTATGCTTTGCTGGCTCATGTCGCGCCACGCCTCGCCATAGTCGTGGTTTTTGTTGAGCATCAACGCTTGTATTTTTCCCGCTTCTTCGGTGTAATAGTTGTCTGCTTCTTCTACGGTCAACTCTGTGTTTTCATTTCCTTGCAATGAAAATTGAATGAGCGCGATGATGCCATAATTCACTATGCCGATGAACTCACTTTCTATCGTGTCGCCAATTTTCTGAATGCCTTTTTCCTGTATCTGCCTGATGCGCCATGCTTTGATATAGATTTGGTCAACGATGGAAATTGTGCGCAACACACGCCATGAAGTGCCATAATCTCTCACTTTATTCAGGAACAATTCTTTGCAGGTGGCAACAACTTGCGGATATTGTGTTTTGGTATCTGGCATGGAAGGTTTGTGCGTTAAGCTATCCTGCATTTTCTTTGTAAAACGATGAATGTCAAAAATACATTATTGCCTGTAAAAACCTTGTTGCAAAGCAAAGGGAGATTGCTCGACCTCTCAAAGCCTGTGGTGATGGGCATCTTGAACGCTACACCTGATAGTTTTTATAATAAAGGACGTGAAAGTAGTTTGGATGATTTGCTGCGCAATGCAGAAAAGATGTTGAGCGAAGGTGCTGCTGTTTTGGATATTGGAGGAGCTACTACAAAGCAGGGAAGTGAATGGATAAATGCAGATGAAGAACTCGGACGCATTTTGCCGGTCATAAAAGAAATTCACAAACGATTTCCTGATGCTTGGTTGTCGTGTGATACCTATAATAGCAAAGTTGCGGCATCGGTAGTTTGTGAAGGAGTTTCTATCATTAATGATGTGAGTGGTGGAAGGTTTGATGAAGCGATGTTGGAGACAGTTACGAAATTGAAAGTGCCATACATAGCTATGCACATTCAGGGAACACCAAAGACCATGCAACAAAATCCGATGTATGAGGATGTGGTGCATGAAGTGCGTGAGGAACTGCGAAAAATTTGTGATGCTTGCAATGCTGCAGGAATTGTTGATGTGCTACTCGATCCGGGTTTTGGTTTTGGGAAAACGGTGGAGCATAATTTTGAATTGCTGAATGGATTGCACACCTTTCGTATGCTCGGGAAACCCATATTGGTAGGCATTTCCAGAAAGTCTATGATTTGCAAAACCCTGAACGTATCTCCTGAACATGCTTTGAACGGAACTACAGCTTTGCATATGATAGCTTTACAACAAGGAGCGAATATTTTGCGAGCGCATGATGTGAAGGCAGCGGTGGAGGTTGTGAAGTTGTGGGAGATGTTTGAAAAACTTTAATCAAAAAATGGCCACACTTTTCATGTAGCCATTTTGATATTGTATTATTTGTATTGGTGCATTAAGCAACCACTTGCAACGCTTCTCTTATTCTTCCTTCTATTTCTTCCATCATTTCAGGATTGTCGTTCAGAAATTGCTTCACAGCATCGCGACCTTGTCCTATTTTGCTATCGCCATAGCTGAACCATGAACCACTTTTTTGGAGAATATTTAACTCCACACCCATATCTATTATCTCGCCTATCTTGCTGATGCCTTCACCAAATATTATGTCAAACTCTACTTGACGGAAAGGAGGAGCTACTTTGTTTTTCACGACTTTCACACGAGTGCGATTACCAGCAGCAACATCGCCATCTTTTATTTGGCTAATACGGCGAATGTCTAAACGAACAGACGCATAAAATTTTAATGCATTACCACCCGTTGTAGTTTCTGGATTACCAAACATTACACCTATTTTTTCACGAAGTTGGTTGATGAAGATACATATCGTTTGGGTACGATTGATAGTAGCCGTTAGTTTACGCATTGCCTGACTCATAAGACGAGCTTGTAGCCCCATTTTACTGTCGCCCATCTCTCCTTCTAACTCTCCTTTTGGTACCAGTGCTGCCACACTATCTACCACTACCACATCAATAGCACCTGAAGAAATCAAGCGATCAGCAATTTCCAATGCCTGTTCACCATAGTCCGGTTGTGAAATGATAAGATTGTCGATATCAACACCGAGTTTGCGTGCGTAACTAGCATCAAAAGCGTGTTCAGCATCTATAATCGCGCAAATACCGCCTTTTTTTTGTGCTTCAGCAATGGTATGAATAGCGATGGTAGTCTTACCGGAACTTTCAGGGCCATATATTTCTATCACACGACCGCGAGGGAAACCACCAACACCAAGTGCAACATCTAATCCTAAAGAACCCGAACTTACCGTATCTATTTTATCCTGTTGTTTATCGCCCAGCATCATTACCGAACCTTTGCCATAATCCTTGTCTATTTTGTCTAATGTAAGCTTGAGTGCTTTCATTTTTTCGTCTGTTGCCGTTGCCATTTTCTTAGTTTTTATTGTTTGAATTTCATCAAATGTAAGGAAGATTTTATGCTTTTGTAAAATAATTTTCCACAGTTATGAAATCCTTTTCTGTAAAAGGTATCGTCATATTGATATTTTTAAATGTCATTATAAGTGTTTCCATAAAGTTTTTATTAGTGTCAAAAAATAAAGCGTAGAAAGCAATATGATGTTTGTGTGAATAGCCATTTTTATCTGTTGAAAATTCTAGCTAATAATATACTTATTCTTTATCGTTACAGAATTTTGAAACAACTACCTTTGGTAGCTCTGATGGACGTAAATCTTCTCCTTTATATAATCGGATGTTTATTGCTCATTGCATTTTTTGCAGGTACAGAAATAGCATTTGTCTCAGCTAATCGCTTGAACATAGAGCTGAGAAAAAAGCAAGGCACTTTTTCGGGGAGAATATTAGGCAGGTTTTTCGACCAACCTTCTGAATTTGCAGGAACTAGTTTTATTGGTATCAGCATATTAATAGTTGTTTACGCTTTATTGGTCTCGCGTTATAACAATGGATGGATTCATTTTCTTCCACCAATATTTTCAACATTCTACATAAAAATGCTGGTGGACGTGATAGTGGCTACAGCAGTAATATTATTAGCCGCCGAGCTATTGCCAAAATCCTTTTTCCGTCGAAAGGCAGAGGTGATTTTAAGTGTTTTCGCCATTCCACTTATGCTTTTACATTCTATTCTTTACCCAATAGGGAGAGTATTTATAAGCATCTCAGAGTTTATTTTAAAATATCTTTTTAATGTACGTATAAAGGACAAGAAAGCTGTGTTTGCCAGAGTGAGTATAGATCAGTTTGTAAAGCAGACTCTGCACGGACAGGATGTAGAAGTAAATGAATTGAACAAAGCATTGTTTGAAAATGCACTTGATTTGGTGAATGTGAAATTGAGAAGATGTATGATACCTCGCAACGAAGTGATAGGTGTAAGCATCAACACGCCTATAGAAGAAGTTCGTAGCAAATTTGTAGGTACTAAATTGTCTAAAATCGTGGTTTATGAAGATAATTTGGACAATATCTTAGGCTATCTCCATCATCTTGATTTGAATAAAAAGCCTTCCAACATTAAAGAAATACTACACACTATTGCTGCTGTGCCGGAAACGATGAGTGCAGTGGAGCTAATGAACCGTTTTACGAAAGACAGGAAAAGTATAGCTTGGGTGATCGATGAATTTGGAGGAACCGCTGGCATTGTTACGATGGAAGATGTACTAGAAAAAATCTTCGGTGATATCAAAGACGAATACGATGAAGAAGAATATGTAGAGAAGCAGATCGCAGATAATGAATTCATATTTTCAGGAAGGTTAGAATTGGATTATTTAGAAGAAAAATACGGATTCGATTTTATCACCACAGAATCGGAAACTCTTTCAGGATATATCATTTCACATCACGAAGCAATACCTAAAAACAAGGCACGCATCATTATCGGATTGTATGAATTTGATATTTTGCTTGTAAGTGATACTCGTATAGAAACGGTGAAAATGAAAGTGTTGAAACCTTTGTAATTTTAGAACAAGAAAAACAAAATCATCATGCCTGTAACAAGACCATTCAACTTGCATACTTGGATAGAAGAAAATAGACAACTTTTAAAACCTCCGGTAGGGAATGCATGCCTGTATAAAAACGCCGGTGATTTTATCGTAATGATCGTTGGCGGTCCTAATAGTCGCAAAGATTTTCATGTAAATGAAAGTGAAGAACTTTTTTATCAAATAGAAGGCGATGTATCTGTTAAGATAAAGGAGGACGGCAATATCGTAGATATCCCTATTAAACAAGGTGAGCTATTTTTGCTTCCGGCTAATACACCGCATTCACCGCAGAGAGGAGCTAATACAGTTGGGCTTGTAGTGGAAAAAGTAAGAGAGAACAAAGAAATAGATGGCTTCGTTTGGTACTGTGAGAAATGTGGCGAAAAGTTGTATGAAGAAACGTTTGAGCTAACAGATATTGTGAAACAACTACCACCGGTCATGGAGCGTTTTTATTCCAGTGAAGAAAACAGAACTTGTAAAAGTTGTGGTAATGTAATGGAACCTCCTACACCAAAAAAATGATCCTGTTACTTTCGAAAATCCATTCAAAAAACTAATTTTACCCTCTTAATTCAAAAAAATATTTCTGATGTCGCACGATGCACACCATACCGAATCTAAAATAAAACCTCAAGCTGCCGGCAAACCTTCTGTTTGGTTTGTAGTAATAATCGTTGGGCTTTTCATAGCGGCTATCAACTTTGTAAACGTCATGGGACATGATAGTGACGAAGGACATGGTGCTGCTACACACGGTACAGACCATCACGCTACTGAGAAACACACAACACAAGGTGCCACACACATAGAAGGTACTCCTCAAGAGAAAATTGCTGAAGATCCAGCTATGAAACAATCTGAAGTGAGTGATACTCCACATGAAGAAAATGCGCCTAACAAGGCACCTTCTGAAGCAGAAGAACATTAGTCTTTACCTATTTTTATGCAAATGAAAACAACAGACGCCATAGTAATAACAGGCGCCGCAGGCTTTATTGGAAGCTATATCACCAGCTATCTAAACAAGCAAGGTTTTGAAAATCTGATATTGGTTGATGATTTTTCGAATTCACAGAAAGTAAACAACTTAAAAGGCAAGAAATTTTCTCTAAAAATACATCGCGAACAGTTTTTCGATTGGTTGAAAATTCATCCCAATACAATCAATTATATTTTCCATTTAGGAGCACGTACAGATACTACTGAGATGGATTATGAAGTACACAAGAAGTGGAACCTCGACTATTCTAAACATGTATGGGAATATTGTACGGAGAATAGTATTCCTCTTTTGTACGCATCATCTGCTGCCACTTATGGAAATGGAGAACTAGGCTATAAAGATGACCATGACATAGTTGCAAAACTACAGCCACTTAATCCTTACGGAGTATCAAAAAATGAATTTGATAATTGGGTACTTCAACAAAAAAGCACACCTCCTTTTTGGGCAGGTGTAAAATTCTTTAATGTTTATGGACCTAACGAATTTCACAAAGGAAGAATGGCATCCGTGATTTTCCATGCCTATCATCAAATCAAAAAGAATGGAAGTGTAAAGCTTTTCCGCTCCCACAACCCCAGTTATAAAGATGGTGAGCAAATGCGTGATTTTGTATATGTGAAAGATGTGGTTTCAATGTGTGTATGGCTTATGCAAAATCAACCGGCAAATGGTTTGTATAATGTAGGGTCGGGTAAAGCGCGTTCATTCAATGATCTTGTAAAGGCTATATTCACTGCCCTTAAGATTGATGCTAATATAGAATACATAGACACACCTGAAGATATAAGAGATAAGTATCAGTACTTTACTGAAGCTGATATGCAGAAGTTAATTTCCGTAGGCTATGATAATGGGTTCTATTCTTTGGAGGACGGTGTTAAGGAATATGTGGCAAATTATTTACAATCAGAATCTTACTTTTAATTAAAAATATAGCTATTATGAAACTGAATTTGAAACCTACTTTTTTGTTTGCCATTGCAGTAATGCTTTGTGTAAGTGTTTTTGCGCAAGATGGAACTTTGTATGGTAAAAAGTTTGACAGCAAAAAAGCGATAACTACTTCGGAATTGAAGAAGAACATGGGCAATAAGGAAGAAATGTCGGTTGTGATCGAAGGAGAAATAGCTGAAGTGTGCCAGGTTGCAGGATGTTGGATCACCTTGAAAAATGAGGCTGGAGATAATGTATTTGTAAAAATCAAAGAGCATCAGTTTGAAATTCCTAAAGATATGGCTGGTCGTAAAGCGTATGTAGCAGGTACCGCAATTACTAAAACTGTAACAGTAGATGAATTACGCCACTATGCAGAAGATGCCGGTAAATCTGCTGAAGAAATTGAGCGCATTACAGAACCAAAGACAGAAGTGAGAGTGAATGCTACGGGAATTATCATAGAATAAACTTATCAGTTAATAGTTCATTGAGCGTAGTCGAAAGGAGATAAAGTCAAAAAAATAACTAATAAATAGTTACGTAACCGGTTTCTATTACTTTGGTGTTTTTCAGGAGTTCAAACTTATACAATCCTTTGCGCTGAAAATTGCGTTTATCGAGAATTACAGATTGCTCGGCAACTTTAGGTACATCAAATATTTTCAAATTTTTTTGGTCGAAAAAACGAAGAGAGAAAACATCGCTAGGCACAGCATTGTCTGGCAATTCGATATTGATATGTCCTGTAAAAGGATTAGTGAAAACATATTGAGAGCGTACATAACTATAAGTGCTGATAGTAGAAGGGTCGGGTAGGTTCCCACCTTCTGCAAGAAGTGTACTTACCATTCTCTGTAACGAATCGTTTGGTGGTAATACCGATTTCTGTAAAAGTTGTGTACTATCCATGTACATTTTGATGCGATTACTGTACCATGTAAGATCAGAATTGAAAGCAATGTACAGGCGATAATAATTTTTTCCCGGTAATGGATGTCCGTCTACAAATCCTTGCGCACCTTTTTTAAGATTTTTTACATAGCCTATAGTGGCAAAATTGTAAATACTATCGTTACTGCGTTGTACAGCTATAGATTTTACTCCATCATATTGGCAAATCCATGAAAGAATATTGATCCCTTTTTGAGAAGATACTTGGATGTCCGGTAAAGTAGCTTGTGCACGTGACGAGTAAATAGAAGAAAACAGTAAGAATATAAAAACTAGAATAAAACTGTATGCGTTGCGAATCATGCTCCAAACCTAAAGCAAACATATTAGTTTTTGCAACCGGCAAATAAGATTTTCAATTTTTGTAACATTTATAATAGTGACAGATGTATGTGAGTTGGGTTTGTGGTTTATAATTATTAGGTTTGAAACACAATACAAACACATGGGATTATTCATACGTAAACCATTGCAGCAACTATTAGCAGAAGCTGACGACTCTGAAAAAGGACTGAAAAAAACACTCACAGCACCGGCACTGGTGGCTTTGGGTATAGGAGCAATTATTGGCGCAGGGCTATTTTCAATAACCGGGTTGGCTGCTGCAAATAATGCAGGACCGGCAATTACCATATCGTTTATTGTAGCGGCTCTCGGATGTGCGTTCGCCGGACTGTGCTATGCAGAATTTGCTTCTATGATTCCCGTGGCAGGAAGTGCGTATACGTATTCTTATGCAACGATGGGTGAATTTATAGCGTGGATTATCGGTTGGGATTTGGTCTTGGAGTATGCCGTGGGTGCTGCGACTGTGTCTATCAGTTGGTCCAGATACCTTATTAAGTTTTTAGAATATTATGATATACACCTCAACCCCATGCTTACTTCATCGCCGTTTGATGGTGGGCTGATCAATTTACCTGCTGTGTTTATTGTGATATTAATGTCATTGGTATTGATGAAGGGAACGAAAGAATCTGCTTTTGTGAATGGATTGATCGTCGCCTTGAAAGTAACAGTAGTATTGACGTTCATTGCATTGGGCTGGCAATATATTCGTCCCGAAAATTATACACCTTATATCCCTGATAACACAGGCACATTTGGTGAATTTGGTTTTAGTGGAATAATAAGAGCCGCAGCAATCGTTTTCTTCGCATATATCGGGTTCGATGCAGTGTCCACTGCAGCACAGGAAGCTAAAAATCCGAAACGGGATATGCCTATTGGCATCTTGCTATCCTTATTGATTTGCACTATTCTGTACATACTTTTTGCCCATGTAATGACCGGTGTGGCAAGTTTTGCAAGTTTTGCAGGTAAAGATGGTATCGCTCCTGTAGCTGTCGCGATAGACAACATGGGACGAATGGATGCAAATGGTGTAATATCTCCTGATTATCCGTGGTTGAATAAAGCGATAATTATTGCTATTCTAGGAGGTTATGCCTCAGTGATATTGGTTATGCTAATGGGGCAGTCGCGTGTATTCTTTTCTATGAGTAGAGATGGATTGATGCCAAAAATGTTTTCTGAAGTACATCCTAAATTCCGCACACCTACAAAGAACAATTTCACCTTTATGCTATTTGTGAGCTTGTTTGCCGCATTTGTTCCTGCACGTGTAGTGGGTGAGATGACAAGCATCGGCACATTGTTCGCATTTATTTTAGTTTGTATTGGTGTAATGGTAATGCGTAGTAAAATGCCTGAAGCACCACGTGGATTTCGTACTCCATTAGTGCCACTTGTACCTATATTAGGAATTGCGACTTGCTTATTCATGATGGTATTCTTACCGCTTGATACTTGGATAAGATTGATCGTGTGGATGATGATCGGTTTTGACCTTTACTTGTATTATGGGATGAGAAACAGCTATCTAAATAAAGGTGCGTTTACGAAGCAGAGTTATAAAACCGTATCTATTACGGCAATAGCAACAACGATAGCTTTAGTCATTGTAGCGATAATGCATCACCAAAATCCGGAAGTTGATGATAGTGCGCTGTTTAATTTCTCTATAGGATTTGCTTTGATACATTTTATCTTTTACTTGTTCAGCATGAGAGGAAGAAGTAAATGATTCGATGAAGAGGTTTATATGAGGGATCTTTGCTTTTTCCACAGAAATAATTCAGCTTTAAAAGCTATCCTCTGAAAGCCCTATTCGTTCTCTTATCAAATAATGGTTTCTATCGGCTGATGTTCTGGATACCAATTCGGCTACAAAACCCGTTAGGAAAAACATCGTTCCCATCATCATTACAGTCAATGCTAAGAAAAATGGAGGTCGATTTGTAAGCCCGTAATCTTCTTGTAGCATCAATTTCATCACGATCATATAAACAGTAATTACAAAACCTAAAAGGAACATCACCATACCCCAGGTGCCAAAAAAGTGCATCGGTTTTTTGCCGAAACGCCCCATGAACTGCACTGTAAGCAAATCTAAAAACCCATTGATGAAACGCTCCCAACCAAATTTTGAAACACCGTATTTGCGCGCACGATGCTGCACTACTTTTTCTCCAATTTTTTTGAAGCCTGCCCACTTTGCCAATACAGGAATGAAGCGGTGCATTTCACCATAAACCTCTACGCTTTTCACTACATTCTTTTTATAGGCTTTTAGTCCGCAATTCATATCGTGTAGTGGAATGCCCGAGACCATTCTGTTCACGCCATTATAAAGTTTGGAAGGAAGATTTTTGGTAAGTGCATTATCGTAACGAACTTTTTTCCAGCCACTAACCAAATCATAACCTTCAACGATTATCATTCTATGCAGTTCCGGTATTTCATCCGGACTGTCTTGAAGATCGGCATCCATAGTAATTATTACATTTCCTTGCGCCGCTTTAAAACCTTCATTCAGTGCTGCACTTTTACCATAGTTTCTTTGAAAGCGAATACCTTTTATTTGAGGATATTGTTTCGATAATTCTTCTACAACTTTCCAACTGTTATCTGTACTGCCATCATCAATCATGATCGCTTCAAATGAATAGCCATGTTCTTTACAGACACGTTCTATCCATTCCGCCAATTCAGGTAGTGATTCTTCTTCGTTGTAAAGTGGTATGACCAGTGATATATCGGGTTGCATGGAATTTGATTACACAACGTTAAGTGACTGACGGTAACCTCTGTAATTTGTTCTAAAAAATTGGATTGTAAAATATAAAGCTATTAAAATGATTATTGTATAAAGCAGCAAAGGAATGCCTGACTTGTAAAATTGTGCATATTCTTCACTTAATAAAAGTGCCGTTGTTGAACTTCCGACAATAAAACTCGCAACAATTAATGTCATCGTCGCAACATATCCCGTCATTGCCCAAAAGCCATTCATGTTCTTAGGCAATTTATAAAACATCTTACTGAAAGAGTCCTTCTGATAAAAAAGAAAAAATGAAACATATTCCTTCAATGAAAGGTCTTCTTTTGGAGGGTTCACTTTTCTGAAATTGAATAGATAGTAGTAATATAACGCAATAACTGCGATTAGCATTATGGCTTGAAAAATGAGTATAGAACTCCAACCAGCATCAAACATCTTGACAACAATATTGGTTTCATTTTTTAGATTAGGAGTATAGAGAGAAGTGGAGTAAACATCATACACCCTACCCAAAATCAAGAATATAGTAACTAAAATGAATTTAACAACCTTGTTCATAATTATTGAAATTGTTGTGAGTCTTGAGGAGAGTTATCGAAAACAGGTTTGTTCTTTTTTACTATAGCGGCAATGATGAAACTGACAATTCCATACCAAACTATGTACATTCCAAATCCCAATAGTTGTTTGCCTATGTTGTTTTTATCTGCATTTTGTTTATCAAAATCTTCAGCCATTTCATCTAATTTTTCCTGAGGAGCTCCCATCTTTTCTGCAAATCCGATTGATGACTCTTTTATTTTATCCATCATAGATGGGTCTATAAACTTCATGTAGATGATATCATACGTATTACCAATGATTACTGCGATTACAGCCGCGACAAAAACAGCTTGAAATGCTTGTTTAATATCAATAAAACCACCTAAGCCTTTCCGTTGCATTACTCCTGTACGGTGAAGAATAAAAAGCCCAATTACAAAAGAAAGACCGGTCATTAGCATGGTCATTCCCCAACTTCCTAGAAAAAAAGAATAGGAAATTGTGCTAAAAACTATCTTAATTATTGCAAGTAGTAACCCCATTTTAACTGGAATGTCAAATGGTTTAAATTGATTTGAACCAGAAATACTAGCTTCCATTGTAGAATTTATTTTATGGTTGATTGATTGTTATGAATGATCCCGACAACTTTCCCGTTTAAAGTTTTACCAATGAAAGGATTGTTGCGAGATAATGATTGAATGTTTTCTTCAGAAACGGTATTTTTTTCCGTGGGTAAAAATAAACTAATGTTTGCGATGCTTCCTTCTTGAATACTTCCTTCTTCCAGACCAAATATTTTTCGCCCAGCAGTAAATGTTTCTATTATTCTTTCTAAAGCTACTTTATCACCCACCGCATCATTTACAATTTCGAATGCATTCTCTTGCACATTCATTCCATCCGAGGCATACTCAAATTCTTTTGCTTTTGCATCCCATTCCTGCGGACGATGATGTGAGGCAATACAATCGATTGTTCCGTCTTTCAATCCTTTTATTAGGGCTTGCCTATCTTTCTCACTTCTTAAAACAGGACTTACTTTATAAGCACTATCATAGCCTTGTAACGCTTCATCGGTCAATGCGAGATGATAAGGTGTAACCGAACAAGTAATATTCAATCCATCTTTCTTAGCACGGCGAATCATGTTCACACCTTCTTCGGTAGAGATACCTGTTATGTGCAATCTAGAATTAGTGTAGCGAAGCAATTCGATATCGCGATGCAATAAAACTGTTTCTGCTAACACAGGAATTCCCGCCATCCCTAGTTTTGTAGACGTATTTCCTTCGTGCATCAATCCTCCGGCTGCAAGTGAAGCGTTAAGCGGCATTTGAATCAATACTCCGTCAAAGGCTTTTACATATTCGAGTGCTTTCAACATCAAGTTGGCATTTTGCACCGGTTTCCACCCATCGGTAAAAGCGATCGCACCAAAAGTTTTCATGTCAAACATTTCTGCAAGTGCTTTACCTTCTATTTCTTGTGTAATGCTTCCAAGAGGATGGATTTTTACAGCGTCATTTTCGGTTTTCTTCAAAACATATTGCAAAACAGATTTGGAAGAAATGCTTGGTGAGGTGTTGGGCGATAGAAGTACATCGGTGAAACCTCCTGCTGCTGCAGCTTTTAATCCGGTTGCTAATGTTTCTTTCTGCTCAAAACCAGGTTCACAATAGTCTGCAAATACATCTACAAACCCCAGCGAAATGTGCAGCCCTTTTATGGCAATTTCTTTCTTTGCTTTCTTAGAAATATTCTTTCCAATATTGGAAATCTTACCGTTTTCAATCAATACATCTACAACCTTGTTATGAAACGGCGATTGGCTGTCAACAATTTTAGCCTGACGAATGAGAATAGACATTATGCTGCGGCGATACTTGTTTTTCGATAGTTGGCTGCGAGCAAATACGTTTCTGCTGCGAGCATTATCAGGGCTAAAATAACACAAACTTTCCAAAGGGGGAAGTTGGAGCTGTTGCTCTTAATAACAGTATCTGCTGCGGCATTCGTTTCTGCCCAAAAAATGTTATCACCCTTCCACTGTTTTTGCAACGTATTTAGATCCCAAAGTTCCAGTTGCGATTCCTTTCTGTCTTCATTCAAAGCGATTTGAATCGAATCATTTCCCGGTGCTGCCAAGGTGTAAAATCCTGCTTGCTGCAACGCTCTTCCAGCAAATACATCCAGCCCTGCGCCATTTGGACGCTGAGGTGGTATCACATCCAAACCATCATTATAAGCATGCACCATATTTCGTTCGCCCACATTCTTAAAAGAAATATAAACAGGTTGCGATGTGCCTGCGGTGGCTGCAAATACACTTCCCGTTTGAGATTGTGTGGTCATTTGGTAAAGGAAAGGCGCGAAAAAATAACTTCCCGGAAAGTTACCACTTTGTAAATCCGCTCCTGTTGTTAGTAAATACAATTTTCCTCGCGATGGTGAATATTGCGCTAGCAAAGGATCTCCATTTCTGAAACTAATGATGGATTGTTGATTGGCTGTGAGTCCTGCGTTGGTTTTATAATGCCAGTTAGCTTGTGGTAATTGTACATTGTCAGGTATTCTTTCAAAAATATCTTTTACCAGCTCACTTCCTTGTTGAATGGAAGTTGCGGTTTGCGAAGCGGTGTCGATACTTGTAATTTGTAAAGGAGCAATTTTAGAAAGTCCGGAATTGAGTGCATTGATGTTGGGTGTCTTCCCGGGGAATAAAGTAACACTTTGTCCTTGTTGTAATGCCTCAGCAACACGCTGCGAAAGTGATTCATTTATTGAAGTGATGCCATTGAGAATAATAAGATTGTATTGTTTCCAATCTGCTGTTTTGTTCAGTTGTTTGTTATCCAATCTAAAACCTTCATAAGCCCTGAAAGCTGCGTGTATAAAAGGATTTGATTGATTTTCATTCAACACCAAAACCGAAAGATTGTTATTGCTTTTTGCAGCTACGCGGAAAGTATCATCAAAACGAACGGCATCATTTATCACCAACGACATTTGTTGCCAACCAGCTTCATTGGTTTGAAAACTCAATGTATCAATGCTTTCTTTCTTATCATTGAAATGAAGCGATGCTGCACTTTTTACTTGTCCATTGATAATGAGCTGCATCACAGGGTTTTCTTTCGGTGCATCACCTACATATTTTGAATGTACGATGAGTTGGTTGTTTTGTCCGGCTTGCAAAACAGGAGAATTCAAAACCGCCGTATCGATGTATACATTGCTTGGCGCATTCGCACGCAAAGGCATTCCATAAAAAGAGATGTTTTTAAAATCATTAGTATTTACAGAAGCCTCAAAAGTGTTTTTTTGAAAATCGGAATAGTAGAAAAGATTGGCTTTTGGTATTGCTTCTGATTGCATCAAACCTTGTACAGTACTGAAAATTTGTGAAGCATTTTTTGTAGCTGATGAAAAATCTACCGTGTTTAATGCAGCCAATGCTTTTTCAGTAGGCATGGGTTGATAAGAAACCGGTTTATCATTGGTCAATAATAAAAACTTAGTTCCGGTAGATGCTTGTTGTAGTTGTTTTCTTGCGTTTTCTTTAGCAATATCCAACAACGACCTTGCCCCTTTTTTGATGGACATAGAAGCTGAATTATCAACATAAATCACTTGCAAACCTGCATCCGTATTTTTTGTATCGCTACTATTGAAGAAAGGTTGTGCAAAAGCGAGTATTAATGAAAGCAGAAACAAAATTCGTGTAGCCAACAACCATTTGTACCTCAATTGTGATTGCTTTTGTGAACGAAGATTGATGTTTTTTAAAAAGCGAGTATGCGGAAAAAATACCGTTTTATATCTTCTAAGATTGAAAAGATGTATGAGTATGGGGATAGCAATAGTAGTACCAGCAATAAGGAACAAGGGATAGAGAAAACTCACAAAGCAAATATAGGGGAATAAGGAATTGTTGAGTAATGATGACTTTTCTATCTTAGTAACGATAGGATATATTAAATAGCATAGCCATGAAAAGAATTGCACTTATTTTAATTTGTATTGCTGCAAACATTTACTTGAAAGGTCAGGAAATAAGATTGTCTCAATCTGTAGATCCTTTAAACGTTACTGACAGCGGAATAGCATGTTACAATACTAATCCATTCGAATATGGCAGAAATAGTTTTTATAGAATATATGAGTTGAATGAATACAATATATCATCAAATTTTCAGATAAACGCAGTTGAGTTTGGTGTAGGTGCAGTGCCAAATGGAAAGGACATCGTATTAAAGCTTCATTTTGTTGATACAAACTATATTTATCTGGCTAATTTCAATCTAATAGATTCAGTCAGAATACGTCTTTCTAATACAGATTCATTTTCTGTCAAAAGAATTGACTTGCAAACCGTAGTACCTCCCAACTCGAAAATTGCAGTAGAAGTAGTGGGTGAAGCACATCCAACTGAATTATTACTACCTGGAACAAATAGTGCAGGAGAAACTGCCCAAGCATGGATCAACTCTCCATTTTGTCAAGTTGAATTTGATGGGGCTGGTCCAATAATACTCAATTTGATAGGTACAACAAATATTACTTCTGTTGATAATGTTGATGCGACAGACGATATGAATATTTATCCTAATCCGGCAAAAGATATTATTCATATTCAATTAAATGAACGCCACGATATCGAATCGGTAAAGTTGATAAATATGTATGGCCAACTGTGCGAAACTATCTCACCAGCATCAAAGGGTCAGGCGCTATCAATAGGTCTTGATAAATATCCATCAAACATTTATTTACTGCAATTAGAAACGAAAAATGGGGAAAAAATAATCAAAAAGTTTTTCAAACAATAAGAGATGTGTACAGCTAACTCAGTTTTTGTTTTTGGAATAAATCATTGCTCCTTCACATCCAATACATCTCTCAGCGCATTCCCTAAAATATTAAACGCATACACCAAAAGCATGATAGCCAAACCCGGGACTATTGCTAGCATCGGTCGGTTGGTGATGAGAAAATTGTAATGTTCTTTTATCATCAATCCCCATGAAGGTTGTGGTGGTTGTACACCTATTCCTAAAAAACTAAGTCCTGCTTCTACTAAAATGGCTGTGGCGAAATTGCTGGCTGCTATCACCATGATGGGGCCGGCAATGTTGGGAAGTATATGTTTGAAAATGATTCGCAGATCGGTTAATCCTAATGCCTTTGCAGCCGTTATATATTCCATTTCTTTCAACACCATCACTTGCCCACGGATCAATCTCGCAGCGCTCACCCACATGGTCAATCCTATTGCTACAAATATTTCCATAAAACCTTTACCAATAGTAAGTGTGATAGCGAATACTAAAAGTAGGGTAGGGATAGACCAGAGAATATTGATGACCCACATCACAGCATTATCTACCCAACCTCCGAAATAGCCGGCAATAGAACCCAGTATGATGCCAATAGTAATTGAAAGAAAAACAGCTACAATTCCTACGGCGATACTTACACGTGAACCCACTATTAACCTCGACAAAATATCTCGCCCATAGCGGTCGCTACCAAGCCAATATGTTTGCTTCTTGATGTTGTTATTTTCTATATAGGAAATTGCCTCTTGTGTAGTACTAAATTTTTTGGAAGACGGAAGGAGTGCGTTAAGATTGAATTTTACAGTATCGGTTAATCTCTCATCTATGTAATGCTGCGCAAAAAATAAACTATCGTTATAATAATATCCTGTAATTGGTACATGTTGAAAATCAGATGGAGTTCCTGTAAACCATGCTATGATTTTTGGGGGTTTTCTTTGAACTATTTTTTTTGGAACTAACAATACTTTATTCGAAAACCCCGGTTGTTTCACACTGTATTCTACGATCATTCTGTTGGCGTAAGGTGTATTGTCCGGAGCCAACACGTAAGCAAATACGGCTACGAACAAAACCAACACTATGATACACAGAGCAACAACTGCAGAAGGTTTTGAAAACAATCTACTAAGTAAAGAATATGAAGTGCGGTTGCTCAATAATTTACGATGTGCCTTTTTCTTATGGCAATTTACAAACCGTAAGTTGATATGAGGTAAACCATTTGTGTCATAACGATCGCGCCCAACTTCAACTCGCGATGATTTACTCGTTCAAATATATCTGCTCTGGTGTGATGATAATCAAAATAGCGTTGTGATTCGGGAAGTAAACCCATTACCGGAACACCTGCATTCCGCAGAGGAGAAATATCTGCACCACCTTCGTCAGTATCAAATTGGTAAACGCCATAAGGAAGAAATAAAGGAGCAAGGTCTTTTATCTTTTGCTTTTTGTTGGGTTCCATATCCGAGCCAAAACCACGTGGAGCAAAACCTCCGGCATCGCTTTCTATAGCCAGTATATGCTGTTCTTTTTTTGATTTTGCAGAATCGGCATAAGCAAAACCACCTTTCAAACCATTTTCTTCATTCATAAATAAGACTGCGCGAATTGTTCTTTTAGGTTTTATGTTTAAGGCCTTTAATGTTCTTATGACTTCTATAGATTGTGTAATGCCTGCACCATCATCATGCGCTCCTTCTCCCACATCCCAACTATCTAAGTGCCCACCAACCAAAACAATTTCCTCAGGTTTTTCTGATCCTGTCAACTCGGCTATCACATTATAAGAAGTTGTTGTGCCACGCATCTCACATTCGCTTTTTAACTGTGCAAACACTTTTCCTTTCTTACATGCAGCTTCTAGTCTGTCGGCCGAAATATTTCCAATTGCAACAGCCGGAATTTTTTTTAATGAATCTGCGTAACGCATAGCACCGGTGTGTGGCTCATCATCAGCACCTGTAGAAACAGAACGGATAATAACCGCTGCTGCGCCTTTTGAAGAGGCAATGTTGGGAGCTATAGTTCTATATTTTGCAGTTTCTCCATAACCTTCAAAAGTGTTGATAAGCTCTTGTGGGAAGCGATTGTTGAAGAAAATTATTTTGTCTTTTGCTTGCTCTGCCGTTAACTCTTTTAATTCTTCAGAGCTATTTACGATCAATATCTCTGCGGTGAGTAGCTTTCCATCAGTACCTTGTGAGTTTCCTAATGAAAGCATCGGAATGAAAGTGAAAGTTGTTCTACCCGGAAATTTTATACCGAGTGATTCCTTACCACGAAACCAAACCGGTACTGTAACGGGTTGAAGGAAAACTTTATCGGGCTGTAATTTTTCTAACTCTTTTTTTGCCCATTGTACCGCTTTCTCTGCTTGCTTTGTTGCTGTCAGACGATGTCCAATATTCTTGCATAGATAGAAAAGATTACTGTAGCATTTTCCATTCAACAATATTTCGTCAGATATTTTGCGCATCATCACTGAATCGTTTTGTGCAAATGAACTATTGATAAATAAGCTAAAGGGAATGCAAAACAGTATTTTTTTCATTTGCTAAAATTAGTGAGCCTTTTTTAGAAATGATGAAGCGTGGCAAGCAATATCATTTTTTCATTTTAAACTCTACACCATTAATAATGTTTTCTTGTAGTAAGGTTAGGTAGAGTAGTGTGTACAACCGGAATATTACACTAAGCTATCTCGATATTCTTTCCATGTTTTACATCTGCCCATACATTTTCACTATTCCAGATAATCAGTTGTTCAAATTCGTGTTCACGAACGGGACAATTTTCAATAGCACATAATTTGCAAGAGTAGCTAGCGCAAGCATCTATGTGAATGAATATTTCAACGCTGCTACCAAAATGCTTTTTTATTAAATCTTCTACATCATGGATTTCTTTTTCACTGTCAGCAACGGTGTAATACCAAGGCATGGTCATGTGAGCGTCTATGTGCAACACTTCACCGAATTGAATAATGCGAAGATTATGCAAGTCTATCCATTGTGGACGACGATGATGTTGTAGAAATTGAATAACTTCTTTTACTACAGCTTCATCCGTTTCATCCATTATTCCTGAAAGCGATTTACGAAGTACTTGGTAACCGGTTGTAAGAATTAGTATAGCGAATATGAGTGCTACAACGCTATCTATCCATATCCAATTTGTGAATCTTAACAGTATTAATCCGATAATAATGGCAAATGTAGAATAGGCATCTACCCGAATGTGTTTTCCTGCTGCCTCAACAGTTGTGGATTTATGTTTTTTTCCTTCTCTTATAGCATAAGTACCGGCGAAGTAATTGATAATTCCTGTGATCAAGGTTAGTACGATACCAACATCTAAACTGTGAATGGGAGAAGGATGTATTAATTTTACAATGGCTTCATAAATGATTACCAACCCGGCTAGACAGATGAGCGAACCTTCAATTGCTGCCGATATGTATTCTATTTTCCCATGTCCGAAAGGATGGTTTTTGTCGCGAGGTTTTGCAGCAAGCGTCACACTGTACAGGCCAATGAACCCCGTTGCCATATTTACAATACTTTCAAGTGCGTCTGTAAGAATGGCTACCGAGTGAGTAAAATACCAAGCAAGTAATTTTCCTAAGAAAAGCACTACGGCCAGTAGAGCGATCATTCTTTGTATGCGAATAGGCATTGCTTGCAATTCTAAAAATTCAAAACAAAGTAACTCAATTATTTTTTTGCTGAATTCAATGGGTGAATTATTCGAAAACACAATTTTTTTTCTGTTCTGTAGCAAGATTATCTTTGGAAGATGTTGCAGCAATTGTACATACGGAATTATGTAATTATTGATGAGCTTGTCTTTGAGCCTGAATTGCATTTGAATGTCGTTACAGGAGAAACAGGAGCAGGAAAAAGTATCATTCTTGGTGCGTTGGGATTAATATTAGGGGAGCGTGCCGATGCTAACACGCTTCGAGATAAAGAAAAAAAATGTATCGTAGAAGCAAGGTTTGATGTGAATGACAACGAAGCATTTGCCGCAATCATGCTACAGGAAGGATTGGATAACGAACCTAGTTGTATCATCAGAAGAGAGATAGCTGTAAATGGTAAGTCAAGAACATTTGTAAACGATACTCCGGTTACTCTTACCTTGTTATCAAAACTTACATCATTACTTGTAGACCTTCATCAACAATTTGGTCATTTAGCTCTTAAAGAAGATAATTTTCAGATGCAAGTGGTCGATGCGGTAGCTAATAACAGCGAATTATTAAAGGGGTACAAATCCGATTATACATCCTATAAAAAAATAGAAAAGGAAATAGCCGAGCGAAAGGCACAACAATTACAAGCTCAAAAAGAAGCAGACTACAAACAGTTTTTATTTGATGAATTAGAACAAGCCGCTTTTAGTACAGACGAAATAGAACATGCAGATGCACAACTAAAATTATTGTCATCTTCCGAACGTGTAATTACTACTTTACAATCAGTCCGCAACATACTGTTGGAAGGAGATACGCCGATCGTAAATGAACTCAAAAGAACTGTTCAACAATTGCAGACTATCAATGATGTAATGAATGAAACAGAAGTATTGCAACAACGATTAAATGCAGCTTATGAAGAAATAAAAGATGTAGCAAACGAATTGGAATCTTTGGAAAATAAAGTGTCGATTGATCCGCAAGCTATGGTGAGTTTGCAAGAGCGTATAGATATTGGATATAAGCTTTTGAAGAAGCATGGTTTGCAGAGTACAAATGAGCTGATCGAATTACATAATCAATTGTCAGGCGATTTGCAAAACACCCAAACGCTGTCTGACGATATCATGCAATTAGAAGAAGAACAAGAAAAACTGTTGTCATCTCTAGTGAAAAAAGCAAAACAACTTTCCCAAAATAGGGTAGATACTATACCATCTTTTGAGAAGAGATTAAATGAGTTGTTGAAAGTGGTGGGAATGCCAAATGCTAAGTTGGCAATAGAACTTCAACCACTTCCCAACCCTACTGAACATGGTTTAGATTCAATCAATTTTTTGCTCGATGCTAATAAAAGTGGAAATTTTACACCCGTATATAAAGCAGCATCCGGTGGAGAAATGAGCCGTATTATGCTCAGCATTAAATCCCTCACCGCAAAGGCAATGCAATTACCTACACTCATTTTTGATGAAGTAGATACCGGTATTTCTGGTGAAGCAGCAAAGCAAGTGGGCATCCTACTAAAAGATCTCGCAAAATATCATCAAGTAATTTGTATTACGCATCAGCCGCAAGTTGCTGCCAAAGCTGATACCCATTTCTATATTTATAAAGATGAAAAAAATGCAGAAAGCATTACTGCAAAACTTCGTGAACTAAATGAGGAAGAACACGTCTTTGCCATTGCACAAATGATTGGTGGCGAGAAGCCAAGCGATGTAGCACTGAAGAATGCAAAAGAGTTAGCTACATAAATCATTTAACACTAATAACTACCATGAATTGGGTAGATGTAAATACCGTTTGTTGGGTATTTGCAGACATTTTTTGTCGTTCTAGTTTTGCTGAAACAAAAAAATAATTCACCATGAAAAAATTAATGATTCTTCTCGCAGCTGTTGTAATGTTTTTCACAGCATGCAACAAAAACGACAACAACAATACAACCGGCGGAAACAACAACTATTATTTTACAGCAAAAATTGATGGTGTCGATTTTGCAGCAGACATGAGTAGCACGGTTACAGAAGCTACCAAACCTCACGCAGGTTTTCTTACATTATCAGCCGCGAAGACGGACGTACTTGATGGTGCTTTCTTGGTTAATATTTCAAATTACACAGGCACAGGCACTTATTCTGTAGGTACAGGGAATAACTATGCGAGACATACAGTTGGCAACATTGTAAATGGACAAAGCTGGGAGGCTAGTGACAAATCCGGCACATCGGGTGAGGTGATCGTTACTTCTGATAATAATGGTGTAATAGAAGGGACATTTTCCTTTATTGGATTAACTACAAAAGACAATAGCAGTAAAATATTCTCTGATGGTAAGTTTAGAATGAAGATCAAATAGTTTAAAAATGCAACACCCACAAATGCACATCGTTTTAGATGTGCATTTTTATTTATTGACCTTTTTCAATAAATACTCCATACCTATCAATTCAGCGCAAGTAGC
>CBFGYQ010000002.1:0-24432 GCA_965652995.1 uncultured bacterium | reverse complement strand
ACAACGAAAAGCTTACGCGGAAAACACAGCCAATCCTTTACGCAAAGGCAGAATAGAAAAAGAAAATTTGACAGCAGGGGTAGATAAAAGCCTGTAAGGGTAGCTATGCAATAAAAAATAAGCATATTTCAATAAACATTCCTTACATTTGCCATCCTGATAGAAAGGTCAAAAGATATTCTTTTGGCTTTTTAGTTTAGGAAAGTTCATACACGGGCATAGTTCAACGGTAGAATAGAGGTCTCCAAAACCTTTGATCCTGGTTCGAATCCGGGTGCCCGTGCAGCTAATCAGCTAATTATTATTTTAAGTATTATGGCTAAAATAGGAACATACATACAGGAAGCATACGATGAGTTGGTACACAAGGTTACTTGGCCATCTTGGGAAGAGTTGCAACAAACGACAATCATCGTTTTGGTATCACTTATCATCACTACTCTTGTAATATTCGGGATGGATTTTGTGAGTGAGAATGTGTTGAAATTTATTTACGACATTTTAGGATAACATGACTACAACAATGAACGAAAGTGCTACTAATCAGGAAACGAAGTGGTACGTGATACGCGTGATAAGCGGGAAAGAAAAGAAGGTTAAAGAACATCTTGATAAAGAAGTAAAAATAAACGGCTGGAGCAAAGCGATATTTCAAGTATTGTGTCCGGTTGAAAAGATATTTAAAGTAGTAGGTGGCAAAAAAGTACTTCGTGAAAAAATTCTTTTCCCGGGCTACTTAATGCTGGAAGCTGCTGATGGAAAGTTGGTTGATGATATGATCCAAACCATCAAAAACATCACAGGAGTTATTCATTTCTTAGGAAAGGACAACCCTACAGCACTTCGCAAATCTGAGGTGAACAAGATGTTCGGTAAAATGGATGAAGTGGAAGAACAAGGAATCGGCTATGCAGAACCTTACATCGTAGGGGAAACTGTAAAAGTGATCGACGGACCTTTCAACGATTTCAACGGAACTATTGAAGAAGTGAACGAAGAAAAGAAAAAACTAAAAGTGGTTGTAAAAATATTTGGTCGCGCCACCCCTGTAGAATTAAATTATATGCAGGTGGAGAAAATCGTGTAAAAAAACACACAATGGAATTCATCATTACATCTCTCAAAATAAAAATATTGCTCACCGTAGCAATATTTTTTTGTTTACAAAGTACTGCACAGGATACTGCTTCCAAAAAGAACATTATACAATCTGAGCAAAAAAAGTTCCCAAATTTTGTGATCTATGCAGGTGTTGGATTAGGTATAGACTATGCCGGTTTGGGTGGCAAAGTGGAGTACGTACCTATTAAATGGGTGGGAACATTTCTTTCGGCCGGTTATAATTTTTTTGAATGGACAACTGTTGTAGGAGTATCAGGAAAACTGCTACCTGACTTTATTGTGCAACCGGTAATCCTCGGTATGTATGGGTACAATGGGGCTATTATTGTGAGCAATAAACCTGAACTATCGAAAACCTATTACGGCTTTTCTGCAGGAGCCGGTGCAGAAATCAAATTTGGAAAGCAAAAGCACAAATTGACTTTCGAAATAATTAAACCTTTCCGAAGTAACGAGTTCATGAATTATTATAACAAGCTTGACAAAGACCCTTCACTAAGCTTCAGCAATAAATTGAAAGATTATTCTCTCACTATAGGGCTTAATCTTTCCCTGAATTAAAGTACACTGTACTTTCAAACGCTCACTTAACTATGAAAACCTTACTAATATTTTTCTCTGCGCTATTATTTTCAGCTTCTGCTTTTGCCCAAAAAGATATTTACATCAGCTCTAAAAAAGAAGAAAAAACGGTTAAAGCCATTACGAAAAGAGACACATCTGTTAAACTGGCAGCTAAATCAAAGTACATTTATCTTGGACCTGGTTTTGGGCTAGATTATGGAGGCTTAGGGTTAAAAATGGAGATAATGGTATCTGATTGGATGAGCTTATTCGCAACTGGAGGAACAAATTTTCAGGGATTCAATTTCAATATTGGGTCTTCTTTAAAAATTCTGCCAAAGAATAATGTTACACCTACTTTATCAATTATGTATGGTTATAACGGAGCTCTCATTATTAAAGACTACAACAATACCGTCGTCGCTACAAAAACCTATTACGGTCTTTCTGTGGGAGGAGGTATTGACTTCTTACTTGGGAAAAATAGAAATAAGCTCTCGCTAGGGATACTTGCCCCAATTAGAAGTTCAGCATTCAAAGCAGACATTGCAACAACAAACGCTACAGTACTGCCGGTCGCATTTTCGTTAGGTTTTGGTTTTGCTCTGTTATAGTATTAGCAGATTATCATGCATGCGTGAAGGCATGTGTGAAGAAATAAAGATAAAGTGCTAAGAGTATGAAGATGATGATCACAATGGTCATCATGGTGATCGTACTCTTATAACCTTTATTGATAGTTTTAGCTTTGTGCAATTCACTAATGTTGTTCAGTAGATTTTCTGTACGCGAAAAAGCAGTTTCTCCTTTTACAACATAATCGTAAGCTCCATATTTCATACTATCTACTGCAACATCTATCTTATCTTGTCCTGATAACATAAGCACTTGCGTTTCAGGATGTGTGTCTTTTATAGCTTTCAATATTTCAACCCCATTTTTAGCAGACTCTTTATGACCGCTTAGATGATAGTCAAGCACTACAATTTCGGGATTGAGGTTCATACTTTTCAACATATCCTCTCCACTCTCAAAAGTCTTCACTTCATAAGTAAAACGTTCGTTGAGATAATCCTTCAACATCTCGTTCTGTATCGGTTCATCATCCACTAGAAATATATAACGCTTGTTGGTAGCCATTTTTAATATTGAATTTTGAGGCAGAAAAATATAAAATAATTCTTACTCAGGCAATGTTATGAATCAAAAAACATTATTCGTTAACTTTAGTTCATTAAAAATCTGTTTTATGAAAGTACTGGCAATTTTCAGTTTCTTAGTCTTAGGTATAGCACATAATGTGGCTGCGCAAAGCAAGAAAATAGATTTAGCATCCGACCCAAATAAACCTGTATTGGTGAATAAGTCTAACGCTCAAATGTTGCGTGAAGCAAGAAGAGAACCTTCGAAACAAAACGATTCTATAGCTAACATGAAGGTTGATATTTCAAATACGGTCTCTCCATATTCCGGTTCGCAAGTAGATCAAAACGGACAACGATTAAATACACAATCTACCGAGATCAATCTTGGTAATAAAAAAGCTAATACGGTTATTCAATACGACAACTCCGGTAAGATACAAAGCACCGGCACTTCTATAGAATTAGGAAAATAACTTTCACGATTTCTTAGTCTGACGCATTATCATTCAAAAGATTTACCTTCGCCATCCTTTCCCAAAAAACGGAGACGTGTCCGAGTGGTTGAAGGAGCACGCCTGGAAAGTGTGTATACGGGCAACTGTATCGCGAGTTCGAATCTCGCCGTCTCCGCAAAACAGGCTTCTATTCGCAGTCTGTTTTTTTTGCTACATCTCTAACATTATAAATCCCCCGTTATTTATCAAACCTAATTGAAAGACTTTATTGTCTTATCTGTAACTCCAAGTATTCACTCACAGAAAAAAACACACAACATGATTAATCCGGTAAGTTGGTTCGAAATCTATGTAGATGATATGAGCCGCGCTCAAAAATTTTACGAAACAGTTTTAGGTAAGAAAATGAATAACTTACCAATGCCTGATGGTGGGGATAATATGCAAATGGTGGCCTTCCCGATGGAAGGCGGAGGTGAAGGTGCTGCCGGATCTTTGGTAAAAATGGATAAGATGAAAGCCGGTACAGGTGGTACGATGGTGTATTTTGCGTGCGAAGACTGTGCTACAGAAAAGAGCCGTGTGGAAGGTGCAGGCGGTAAAGTTTATCAACCGAAAATGTCTATAGGTGAGTTTGGCTTCTGTTCTATTTGTGCTGATACGGAGGACATTCGTTTGGCTTGCATTCAATGAAATAAAGATGTAAAATTCCAAATCTCAAATTTCAAAAACTTCAAAATAAAAATCAGTAAAAACAACAAAAAATGGCAGTAGCAGTAAATCCATATTTGACATTCCTAGGCAATTGCGAGGAAGCGTTCAATTTTTACAAATCAGTTTTCGGTTGAGAGTTTGCGTACATCGGTCGCTTTGGCGAAATGTCTGCGGAAGATGGTAAACAAATGCCGGAAGAAGATAAAAACAAGATCATGCACGTAAGTCTTCCTATGGGTAATGGCAGCATCCTGATGGGTAGTGATACCGGTGGTGAATGGGCAGCACATACGAAAGTAGGTAACAATATCACACTTTCGCTAAATGCGGAAAGCAAAGAAAATGCAGATGATCTATACACTAAACTTTCAGCAGGTGGCAATCAAACAATGCCGATGAACCAAACATTTTGGGGTGATTATTTTGGTATGCTTACAGATAAATTTGATATCAATTGGATGATCAGTTTTAATGAGCAAAAACAGTGATCTAAAGCAACTACAATTTATAGCTACTTGTAGAGCGCAAAAAAATTTATGCAAATAGTTTGTGTTTAAACGTATTATCCTACTTTTGCAAAAATTTTAAAACTCCATGAAAAAATTATTGATTGTTGCAAGTGCAGTTATCGCCTTCGCAGCTTGTAAAAAAGATGATGACACCACTACTAAAACTTCTACAGACCACCTAAAAGCCGGTAAATGGTTTTTGGCTGCTGAAACTGAAAGAGAACAAGGAAATGGCGTAGATACTACTTACGACTACATGAGCGATTATAAAGCATGTGAACTAGATAACTATATGCTTTTTACACAAGACTCAGCTAGCTTTGATAACGGTGCTACAAAATGTGATCCTTCTGATCCTCAAGTGATATCTACTGCTGCTTGGACTTTAATCGACAACAACAGCAAACTTGTTTTGAAGTACATTGGCGGTACAGACACAGTAAACATTTCTGTATTAAATGCTAGTACTCTAGAATTTAAAGATGTAGACACAGATAACGGCACTACTTACACTTACATCCAAAGATGGAAACATTAATCTTCGGATAAAACATTAATAAACGGGGCTAGCTTAAAACGCTGGCCTCATTTATTTATAAGATGTAACCACTTTAGTTAATTTGAAAAGATTGTGAAACACATCACAATTTATTAAGCTAGGACTTTATTAAGGTAGGATTCTATCGCAGGAATAGATACATAAATATCTTCCACCAATCCATCTACATAGTCAACAGACGAACTCTTCGACTCCTCGTAGTTTGCCGAGTAATTCATGCCAATAGCTATTGCTAAGTAACGAAAGAAATCAGGCTTGTAATTCGGCGAGAATAATTCCATCAAGTGTGCTCCTGGTTTGCACCATACTACATTAGAGAAGGAAGCCCCATGAGGCCCGATGATGAAAGAGGCGTTATTGTAAATTGAAATCTGCTCCGATACACTGCGAGGTATATCTTCAATAACTGTGAAATCAAATTTTTTCAATAAGGTTATTAATTCCTGCTCATTAACGATCTTTCTCCTACATGATCTGCTGATGTAGACCCTTTCACCAGTGTTGCCAATCAGCGAAACATTTTTTAGAATATGTCTTCTTAGCGATAAAACATCCTCGATATTTGGATACCAGCTTGCACCACTTCCTATTACTACAGTAGAGCTGATAAGCTTGCATTCTCTAGTATCCACAACATTATTCATATCTACACCCAACAATGCCATAAACTCTTTCTCGTAGTCCGTTTTGAAGATCGGATAAGATATAGGCATCTTTGAGTGGTCTTCTTCAGGAAATGCATCTTTAATCCGGCAAAGTTTTGCCACTACAAAAAATATGTAATCATAATATCCACCATAAAGAATTCCATCCTGATAATGACTGAATAAAGCAATCATAGCAGGAACTTGTTTTGTAGGTCTGGTGTCGCGCTTCCATATATCTCTGAAAAAACTTTGTACCGATTCATCTGTACACAACACCTGACCATCAAGTATTACAGAACCATATTTAGAGAGTACAACTTTAGCCTTGTCGCTTTGATATTTCCACACATACATAGCCTCTGAGGAGGCTTCATTTTCTTGAAATAGCATTTTCCGGGAGTGTCCCGCATTGTTTACCGGAGGCAATACGAGAGTATTTTTTGGAGAAAACCTAATGCGGTATAGATCCAAAAGTGCAAAAGTTTGCTTGCTATCCAACAAGGTATAACCACGAATTTTAAAAATCGGTTCCCTTAAAAAATAATATACATTCTTTAAAACAGTTAGCATAAAATAACATGCAATGGTGTAAATATACAGTCATGCATTAATCAATACGTATATAAGCAACAGTTTCACAAGCTATTTACATATCCAGCTATAAGGTTTGTGTAGATTAGATATTTTCTTTGCAAATCGTTGAAAAAGCGACTTACTATCTATACAACCCTCCAAAAACAGCCGGCAAATACCAATTAATTTCAACATAGGAATCAATGATTAGGTAAAGTACCAAAATCACAAATCAACAAAATCACAAATCCACTCCACAAAACTTACCTTCGCAACCATGCAGGATTACCTAAGTGGATTGAATGAACAACAGCAGGAAGCAGTGCTTCATACCGATGGTCCGTTGATGATAGTAGCCGGTGCGGGAAGCGGCAAAACCAAAGTACTTACAACGCGCATTGCGCACCTCATGAACCAAGGTGTGGATGCTTTTAATATTCTCGCGCTTACGTTTACCAACAAAGCAGCGGCGGAGATGAAGGAGCGTATAGAACATATTCTCGGCAGTACGGAAGCACGTAATCTTTACATCGGCACGTTTCACTCTGTGTTTGCGAGAATACTGCGTGCAGAGGCGAATAAACTGGGTTACCCCAACAACTTTACGATATACGATACGGATGATGCGAAGTCGGTGATAAAGAGCATTGTGAATGACATGAACCTTGACGATAAGCATTACAAACCCAACTATGTTTATAACCGTATCTCCGCAGCAAAGAACAGCCTGATAGATGCACGGATGTACAAGGAAGACCATCATATACAGCAGGAAGATGCACGTGCTAATCGTCCGTTGATGGGTGATATTTATGATGCATACAGCAAGCGTTGTTTTAAGAACGGCGCAATGGATTTTGACGATTTGTTATTTAAAATGTATGAGTTGCTGACACGACATCCGGATGTTTTGGCAAAGTATCAGCATCGGTTTAAATATATATTAATTGACGAGTATCAGGATACGAACCTGGCACAATATGCGATTATAAAAATGCTGGGGGCGGTGCATGAAAATATTTGTGTGGTGGGCGATGATGCGCAAAGTATCTATTCATTTCGCGGAGCTACAGTGCAGAATATCCTGCAGTTCCAGGATGACTATGAAGATGTGAAGATCGTGAAGCTGGAACAGAATTATCGCAGCACGCAAAGCATCCTGAACGTAGCCAATAAAATCATTTCTAATAACCAACATCAAATTCCTAAAAACCTTTGGACGAGTAATGATGAAGGTGATAAGATAAAGTTAGTTCGCACATTGACTGATAACGATGAAGGACGTTTCGTAGCTGACACAATCACAGAGATGAAATTGCGCAATCATTTTTACAATAAAGATTTTGTCATTCTCTATCGCACCAATGCACAATCAAGAGCGTTTGAAGAATGTTTGCGGAGAATGAACATTCCGTATCGTTTGTTGGGTGGAGTTTCGTTTTATCAACGCAAAGAGATAAAAGACCTGTTGGCTTATCTGCGTATCATCGTCAATCCACAAGACGAAGAAAACCTGAAACGCATCATTAACTATCCTGCAAGAAGCATTGGTAAAACAAGCGTAGATAAAATTTTGGTGGCAGCAAATCAATCAGGAAGAACATTTTGGGAAACGTTGCAATTTCCCGAAATGGCTGGTGTGAAAGGTGCTGCGGCAAATGCGTTGGAAAATTTTGTGGGGATGATACAAGGCTTTCAAACGATGCTAAAGACACATAATGCCTATGATGTTGCTTTTGAAGTAGGTAAGAGAACAGGCTTGGTAAAGGAATTGTACAATGATAAATCGGTGGAAGGATTGGCACGTTATGAAAACATTCAGGAGCTCCTGAACTCAATAAAAGAATTTACCGAAACACCTGATGAAGAAGGGGAATTACTCGACAAATCTTTAGGCAGTTATTTACAACAAATTACTTTACTTACCGATGCCGATAAGAATGATGATGAAAATGCAGACAGCGTAAAACTAATGACCATTCACTCTGCAAAAGGATTGGAATTTCCTTGCGTGTTTGCGGTGGGTTTGGAAGAAAATTTATTTCCGAGCAGCATGAGTTTGTACGATCGTGCAGACCTGGAAGAAGAGCGTCGTTTGTTTTATGTGGCCATTACGCGTGCCAAGCAAAAACTTTGGGTAACTTATGCTACAAGCCGTTATCGTTTTGGTAGTTTGGTACAAAATGACCCGAGCCGTTTTATAGAAGAAATTCCCGAAGACCATCTTGACAGAACTTTTACAGGCATGAGTAATCGCCCTGCAAATTCATTTAGCGGTGGTGGTTTTGGAAGCAATCTTCGTGGGAGCTTTGATAAAACACCTTCGCTGAAAAAAATAGCGGATAAAATACAGCAACAAAATAGCGTAGTTGAACACACGCCGTCAGCAAATTTCGTCATCGCACAGCCATCAGAATTACAACAAGGGATGAAAGTAGAGCATCAGAAATTTGGTTTCGGTAAAATACTTTCTGTAGAAGGAAATCCTAATAATCGCATTGCAGCTATTGAGTTTGGCAACGGACACGGCACGAAAAAGATCATGCTGAATTTTGCAAAACTGAGTATCGTGGAATCAACTGACAATTAAACCCTAGATTGTAAATTGCGTTTTTTATATCTTAGCATAACCCTATGAACAAAGTTTTACTTTTCCAGTTTGTATTTATTTTACTGTTCTCATCATCATTGTTAGCACAAAGTGTAAGTTACCACCATGGTACAGTAAGAGTTGAGAACGAGCCCTATTGTCTTTACAAAGAGATTTCAATCAGCAATACCAACCAAGGCACACGTGATAGTAATTTTAAAGATGTAGCAATCTATGCTTTGGATACATTGCCTGTAGTTTACATGGAAGCTCGTGTTTTGTCATCTATTACTCCTAAAGACATCGAAGATTATAATAAATATGGCAAGATCAAAATGTCGGATGACAGACCCAACTATGTAAATTTCAAGTTTGTTCCTATCAATTATTATAGAATAGAATTTCCATCACTACAAAAAGAAATCAATTTCACTTATCACAAAGAGACGCTATTCTATTTCTTTAAGGATATGGTTTGGTTTGGAGTTTTTATCAATGGAAAATTTAATGATAAAAACGCTGAAAAATTGATAGAGAAATGGAGTAAGAAGGAAATAGATTACCTGCATGATACTGTGATCTCTAACGGAAGATCTGTTGGTTATTTAGAAAATCCATTCGGCAAATTGAAAGAAAAGATTATCAAGGAGGAGTTCAAAATAAATTTCGAAGAAAAAACAATTAAAAAAAACGACACTTTGATTGGGTCTTACATTGTAGAAAATATACCTGATACATATCACCTAGGTGTCGCAAGTACATACCGTCCTCATTACATTATTTCTAATAGTAAAGGAGCTGTTGCAGGAGAAATATATTCTAGTAGTACGAGCAGTTTAGGGGCATTTATCGTTCATCCCGATAAGTCACAAATTATTTTCCCCTTGGCAGATAAAACAGCTCAGAAACAAGTGAGCATAGCGGTAGAAATATTATTGCAACTGGGTAAACTCTAATCATTACAACACTACTTGTTAAGCATTTGCAATCCACTTGTAAAACCACAGTTAAGCAGTTTCAAAAACTTTCATAGTCTTGTTCGCGGTAGCATCTTTGCATCATCAAACGAAACAAAATGCAAAACACAGCTACTCAAAAAATCGCCATCTTCGCAAGCCTTCTTATTTGCATCTTCTGCGCAGTACAGTTCTAATAAGCCGTTCTTTTATAGCTAGAAAATACCCTATAAAGCCCATTCAAATTATCGAGCGTATTTTCGCGGATGCTCAGACAAAAGACAAAATTTCTTACAGGCTTTAGTTTCTTATTCTTTCTCTCTTTTTCCGCTTTTTCACAACCTTCCGCCCTTGGCAACTGGTGGATGTATTTTGGCAACAAACAAATCAATAAAAAATGGAATTGGCATCACGAAGTACAATATCGTAACTACAATTTCGTTGGCGATTTAGATCAGTTATTACTCCGTACCGGAATCGGTTACAATCTTTCAGAAAACAACAATAATATTTTATTGGGTTACGGTTTCATTCGTTCTGAACCCTATGTGGGTAATACAGATGATAAAACAGTTGTAAATGAACATCGAATTTTTCAACAATTCATTACTAAACAAATCTATCCACACCTTATCCTTCAACATCGTTATCGCATAGAAGAACGGTTTGTAGAAGATGATTTTCGTATGAGGTTTCGCTATTTTCTATCCGCTAATATTCCAATCAACCACAAAACATTAGTTCCCAAAACGGTATATCTTTCTGCTTACAATGAGATTTTTCTAAATTCTAAGAATCCTGTTTTTGACCGCAATAGGTTATATAGTGCTGCGGGTTATGTAGTCAACAAACACTTTAGATTCGAGTTGGGTTTTATGCGACAAATGCTTTCTTCCAATAGCCGCAACCAGCTACAGGTAGGTGTTTATGGAAATTTTTAATGAATTGCTACACCACTTTATCAGCACAGCAACTACTTGCAAAAGCTTCAGGCTTAGCTTTGAAGGCAAAACCCATCCCAAGAATGTAGCCCATAGCTTCACGTAGTGCTTCGTTGCTTTTGAAATGAGGATTGGTATTGATGTCTGCATGTACTTCCATATCTACATCGTAAGTGTTGAAAAGATCACAAAGCTCATAAGCGATCTCTATACTCTTCGCTACTTCTACCAACATTCTTTCTTTTATAGAATACTGATGTGTGGTTTTGTCGTTGCAGATGTACATGAAACCTCCATGCTTCTCCCGCAAGAAAACAATGACAGTTGCAAATTCTGTGTCTGCACCACGCACTTGCGAATCCGTGCCTATACAGACTTTCAGCTTGTACCCTTCATTCGTCACCTTCTTGATCGCCTCTTCTACAGCTTTTTTTACCGGCTCTTTAATGACAGTTCCATTAAATGTTCTCCATAACATAAGTTGTGCTATTTAGTTCTTCTAAAGTTACTCACATTAATGTTCCATAATAGTTATCTATAAATTATCTCAATATGAAATTCACATCTTATGAACATTATTTTTCAATTCATTTTTGGGAGCATATAAGGTCAAGATATCCATTGTTTTATTGTGTATACAAACACAATTATTAATAGAGTGTAGCAATGCCTAAATTTGAATTCATGCACACCATTGACTTCCCTTCCGGCTCCACTGAGTATCACTTTCACGAAAGCATAACAAGTTTAAAAACTATTACAGTAGGGAAACCAATTGTCGTTATCACCGACAAAAACATTTATAAATACTACCGGTCTGTTTTAGAATCTTATAAGACGATTGTTATTCCACCTGGAGAGCATAACAAATCTTGGAAAATGATAAAGCAGATCGCAGAAGGGTTCATACAACAAGAAGTAGACAGAAATCATTTTGTGGTAGGAATTGGTGGTGGAGTAGTTACAGATATTGCCGGCTTTGCCGCGACTACTTACATGCGTGGACTAGACTTTGGATTCATTCCTACAAGTTTATTGGCAATGGTGGATGCTGCTGTGGGTGGGAAGAATGGCGTGAACGTAGGAGTGTACAAAAACATGATGGGTACTATCCATCAACCAAATTTTCTTTTATACAATCTTGATTTTTTACAAACGTTACCTCATGAAGAATGGAGCAACGGATTTGCAGAGATCATTAAATATGGTTGCATTTTTGATGAAGAAATACTGCTTGAACTACAACAACACAACATTGATTATTATAAAAAAAACAATGCAGCATTGCAGATAATCATTGAAAAATGTGTGGCATTAAAAAACAAAACGGTATTAGAAGATGAACATGAAAAAGGAATTCGCAAACTCCTCAATTTCGGACATACTATTGGTCATGCTATAGAAAATGAATACAACCTATCTCACGGACAAGCCGTCTCAATTGGGATGATAATAGCATCTAAACTCTCCGAAAAAATAACAGGATTTAAAATTGAAGAAACAAACTTGTTAGAAACTATTTTGCAGCAATATGAACTTCCTACTTCTTTCAACTTTAATACAGATCAGGTCATGGAAATTTTGAAAATGGATAAAAAAAGAAATGAAGGACAGATCGATTTCATTGTACTAGAGAAACTAGGTGGTGCTTCTATTCGAAAAACTGCGTTCGATGAAATAGAAGATGTATTGAGATCAATTAAATAGCTGCGTGTAGATTAATACTTTTACATTCTATGAATTCATTTGGAACACTATTTCGTACACAAATTTTTGGTGAATCTCATGGAGATGCTGTGGGTATTGTGATTGACGGATGCCTTTCAGGTATAGAGTTGAAACAAGAGGATTTTATAATTGATCTGGAAAGAAGAAAAGCTGGAGCCGCAGGAACTACACCCAGAAAAGAGGATGATATTCCTAAAATCATTTCCGGTGTATTCAACAACAAAACAACAGGAGCGCCGCTAACCATACTCTTTGAAAACAACAATACTCGTTCATCTGATTACGAAAAACTAAGAGAAACACCACGCCCAGGTCATGCAGATTTTGTATTGCATGAAAAACATAAAGGTTTTAACGACTATCGTGGTGGTGGGCATAGTAGCGGTAGGCTTACGGTAGCATTAGTAGCAGCAGGAGTTGTCGCAAAAAAAATGCTGGCTCATACATTCCCTAACACAACGATTGAAGCAAAGCTGTCTGAAGCAGGTGGTAATACGGATATAAATGCGGCGATAGCAAAAGCAGTAGAAGAGCAAGACAGTATTGGCGGTATTGTAAATTGTACCGTCAAAAATTTACCAATGGGTTTAGGGGAACCATTCTTCAATTCTGTGGAAAGTCTGATTAGTCATGCTGTTTTTTCGATACCTGCTGTAAAAGGAATTGAATTTGGAAGCGGTTTCAATGCTGCAAAGATGAAAGGCAGCGAAAACAATGATTCTATTATCAACGAAAAAGGTACGACCGAAACTAATAATGCCGGTGGAATAAATGGTGGCATTACCAATGGAAATGATTTGGTATTTCGTGTCGCAATAAAACCAACAAGCAGTACACCCAAACAACAACAAACTTGGAACACAGCTACTAAGAAGGTAGAAGATTTTCAGGTGAACGGAAGACATGATCTGTGCATTGCATTAAGAGTACCCGTAGTAGTAGAAGCGGTTACAGCAATGGTTTTAGCAGATTTAATGTTAGTAAGCAAATCTTTGCAATAGCTTCCTTGTAATGGCATGGTTTTCATGGTTTTTGAATCTAAAATCAAAATCATGTCGAAGATAAATACGAAACGCCTCAGCGATCAAATGAATACAGCACTGAACGATCAAATGACCAAAGAAGCTCATGCTTCCCAGACCTATCTTGCTTATGGCGCATGGGCCAGTATGGAAGGATATGACGGTACAGCAAATTTTCTTTTTCGCCATGCGCATGAAGAGCGCAACCACATGATGAAAATACTGGAGTACATTCTGGATCGTGGTGGAGAAGTCAAGATAGCATCAATACCTGCTGCAGATAAACTTCCTAAAAATATGCAAGACTGTTTCGAAAAAGTATTTCAGCAAGAAGTCGATAACACAAAATCTATTTATAAAGTTGTCAAGAAGTCGATGGATGAAGAAGACTGGGCTACATGGAATTTCATGCAATGGTTTGTAAAGGAACAAATAGAAGAAGAAACCCTCTCTATGAATCTATTGGATAAAGTAAAAATAGCGGGTGGAGAGAAAGCAACCGACGAAGCGTTGTATGCACTTGATAGACAATTGGAGCATACCCCTGATGAAGCTCGTGGCGCAGAAGAAGTGACAACAGAAAATCCGTAATTTGTTATTTAATAGATTTCATGCTGACATTCATAACATGAAAATTTTCCTTAGCATCATTTTTTTAGCCATCCGATAAAGAGGTGTATGATGACCGATGCAACTATTGCTATAGAAGAATTACCAAAGCGAAAAATAAAATCCATTCTTAAAGACCCTGCAAAGACGGCTGAAGCTGTGAATCTTGTATATGTGACCGATGCAACAGAGCGCGGTATTTTGAGAAAACGAAAAGGAAAGAGTTTTGCATATTACTTAGAAAATAAATTGGTGAAGGATAAAGCAATTCTATCCCGTATCAAAAGCCTAGTGATACCACCGGCTTGGGAAAATGTGTGGATATGCGCTTTGGAAAATGGTCATTTACAAGCAACAGGTTTAGACGCCAGAAATCGCAAGCAATACCGATATCATCCTTACTGGAATGCACTGCGCAATCATACTAAGTTTTACAGGATGTTGAATTTTGGAGAAGTGTTGCCACAAATACGTTTAAGACTTGAAAGGGATTTAGCACAAAAAGAACTGACAAAAATAAAAGTGTTAGCCGCTGTGGTGAGTTTAATGGAACGGACGAATATCCGCGTCGGTAATAATCTCTATGAAAAACTTTATGGTTCTTTTGGGTTGACAACTTTGAAAGATCAACACGTGGACATCCAAAAAACGAGCATGCAATTTTCTTTTAAGGGAAAGAAAGGTATTTACCACAAAATAGATTTGAAAAGCAGACGTTTAGCAAACATTGTACAGCAATGCAAAGACATTCCCGGGAAAGAATTGTTTCAATACTATGATGAGAATGGCGAGAAGCAAGCGATTGATAGTGGTATGGTGAATGAGTATATCAAAGAGATAAGTGGTGATGATTTTACTGCGAAAGACTTCAGGACTTGGTCGGGAACGGTGAATGCTTTTTTAGCTTTTAAAGAAATAGGAGAGGCAGAAAACAACACACAAGCCAAGAAAAATATCGTAGCTGTATTAAATACTGTTGCTGAAAAGTTAGGTAACACAAGAACTGTTTGTAAAAAATACTATGTTCATCCGCAGATCATCAATCTTTACGAAAACAACAGCATGCATAAATACTTTGCGGAATTGGATAAGATTGAAAAAGACGATAACAGTTCTTATCTCACAGCAGATGAAAAACTAATCATGAAAATTCTAAAAGCTGCCTGATGCGTTTGCGAACATTCGAAGCATATTTCTTATTGAGGAACGGTTTGCTGTACACCTATCCGATGTTGCGACATTCAATCGATACCGAAATGGTGGTTGTTGGAGCAGGCATTACGGGAGCACTTATCTCTCATACTTTGATCGAAGCAGGTTACAAAACTATCTTGATCGACAAAAGTGATATTGGTCAAGGAAGCACATCTGCCACCACAGCTATGTTGCAATACGAAGTGGATGTTCCGTTGTATAAATTAGCAAAGATGATTGGTGAAAAACAAGCTGTATTATGCTATCAGCAAGGCACTCAAGCCATTGGAGATCTGGAGCTATTATTGAAAAATTATCCTATTGATTGCAATTTCAAAACAAAACAATCACTTTATTTCTCTCATAACAAACCGTCTAAAAAAGCATTAGAAAAAGAATTTGAGATAAGAGACAAATATCAATTAGGAGTGAGTTGGTTAAATGCTGCTACTGTTATGAATGAATATGGGATAAAAAGCGAAGGTGCTATTCTTTCCGAAAAGGCTGCAAGTACTGATGCGTACAAACTAGCGCATGAGCTTATTCATCTTAATTATAAACGAGGGTTACAAGTATATGACCAAACAGTCATTAACAAAATAGATTATCGTGAAGATGGAGTGACGATACAAACGGAAGGTGACAACATTATCAATGCTAAGAAAGTTGTCTTCTGCACTGGATTTGAAGCCACAAAAATGCTGAAGGAAAAAGTTGCAAAATTGTTTTACACTTGGGCATGCGTGAGCGAAGAAAATTGTGTTGGAAATAAAAAGTTGGATAATACATTGTTCTGGAACACTACAGATCCTTACTTCTATATGCGCACTACTACTGATGGAAGATTGCTTATAGGCGGTGAAGACAGTAATTACGCAAGCTCGATACCCAAACAAAAACTGAAAGAGAAAAAAGCAAGATCATTGATAAAGACATTGAATTCTATCATGCCTTCTATTGACTTCGAAGAAGATTTTAGTTGGGGAGGTGTCTTTGGAAGCACGAAAGATGGTTTGCCTTATATCGGCACGTCACAAGAATATCCAAACACTTATTTCGTTCTTGGCTTTGGAGGAAATGGCATTACATTTTCTGTTCAAGGAATGAAAATCATTACAGATCTATTGGAAGGAAAAGAGAATGACCTAGCAAAACTATATCGATTTGGCAGATAGTTAAACAGCAATACCAACAGTCGCAACACTCAGTTTCAATCCATCAACTTTCAAGAGCTCATTTGCACAAGCTTCCATTGTAGCACCAGTTGTTAGCACATCATCTATCAATAAAACATGTGTCGATTTCAATGGATTTTTATCAGAGATTTTGAATGCGTCCTTTACATTCTCTATTCGTTGTTGTCGTGTTTTATCAGTTTGTGTTTCGGTATTTCTTACACGCTGAATTACATTTTCTAAAACTGGAATATTCATTACATCACTAATTCCTTCGACTATCAAATTGCTTTGATTAAAGCCGCGTTTAGCTTCTTTCTTTTTATATAGAGGTACAGCGACGACAGCATCTAGCTTCCAATCAAGCGGCTTGATTGCTTGTCCTAATTGCTTTCCAAGATAGATACCAATTCCTTGTCTGTTTTTGTATTTTAAGCGATGTAATAAATGTTGCAATAAGTTTTCTTCATTGAAATAAGCTAACGATGTAGCATACAAAAAAGGAAATCTCCCGGCTAACCTTAATGCAGTTTCATTATTTTCTATTGCATGATAATTCGTGTACGACAAATAAGTTTCACAACCGATACACAAAACATTTTCTTGTAACAACAAGGGCTTACTGCACGCTTCGCAAAGCCGTGGATAGAACAGATGCGTTAATCCTTGAACAATATTAAAGACCGCTTGGTTCATGCAATTTTTTCAATTGATAAAAATCTTTTCTTCTGTCTTTTAAATTTCTAACACTCCCGTAACTGTGCAATTCATCTAGCAACTTTAAATCTACATCTGCAATCAAAACCATTTCTGCATTTGCGGTCGCTTCACTCTTTACACCATTGGAAGGAAAAGCAAAATCGGATGGGGTGAACACAGCCGCTTGAGAATAGTGGATGTCCATGTTTTCTACTTCGGGAAGATTACCAGTATTGCCTGTTATAGCAACAAAACATTCATTCTCTATAGCTCTTGCTTGTGCACAACAACGCACACGCATGTAAGCATTTTGTGTATCGGTGAGGTAAGGCACAAACAAGATTTGCATTCCTTCGTCTGCTAACAATCTCGGCAACTCCGGAAATTCTACATCATAGCAAATCAGCACACCAATTTTTCCGGCATCAGTATCGTAAGTCTTTAAAATATCACCGCCTTTCAAGCCCCAGTATTTTTGTTCATCAGGTGTAATGTGCAGCTTTTCATATTTCTCTACTAATCCATTTCGATGACATACATAACCCACATTTTTCAACGCGTCATCTTTATACAACGGCATACTCCCAGTGATAATATTTACATTATAAGACACCGCCCATTCGCTAAATTTTTCTGCAATTTTTTCTGTGTAAGGCGACATGGCACGCATCACTTCTGCTTCGTTCATATTCTTGAACTGAGCCATCAGCGGAGCATTAAAATATTCAGGAAGCAATGCAAAATCTGCTTTATAAGCCGCTATACTATCAATGAAATATTCTGCTTGCTGGAATAATTCTTCCAACGTTTTCAACGGACGCATTTCCCATTGTATCAAACCAAGCCGCACATTCTTACGAATACGAAGGATATTTTCAAACTCAGAAATATGATACACATTATCCCATTGCAGCAAGATAGCATACTCCTGACTTTGCACATCATCTGGCATGTAGTTGCGCAGTACTTTTTTTACGTGAAAATCGTTACTGAGTTGAAAGCTGAGAACAGGATCGTAAATTTCTTTGTGTTTTACTTTTTGAATGTAGTCTTTAGGTTTTAGCTCTTGTGCATGTTTATGATAATTAGGAATTCTTCCACCAAAAATGATCGCTTTCAAATTCAATCGTTCTACCAATTCCTTACGCGCATCATATAATCTTCTCCCTAATCGTAAACCATGATAGTCAGAATGAATAAAAACTTCAATGCCGTAAAGTACATCACCATTGGTTGTATGAGTTGAGAATGTATAATTTCCGGTGATTTGTTTGTAGGTGTGTTGATCTCCAAAAGCTTCATAATTTACAATGATAGACAATGCACAACCAACTACTTTATCATCAGCTAACACTACAAATTGTCCTTCAGGAAATTTTCTGATAAGACGCTCGATAGCATCAATGCTCCATAAATTTCCACGCCAATCTTTATAAGCCATTTTCATGGCGTCGATCAATTCTTTATAATGTGATATCTCTAAATTCTTAAGCTCTATTTTGTTTACCATATAGTTCTTAAGATAAGATAATTTTCTAAAACAACATTTTGTATACGTCTTCCACTTTGTTACAGGTCTTTATTTCAATCTTGAAATTTTTTGTATCCAATCCTTTTGCATTCGCTTTAGGAATGAAGATAACATCCATGCCGAGTTTATCTGCTTCTGCAATTCGCTGGTCTATTCTATTTACTGCGCGTATCTCGCCACTCAAACCTATCTCCCCCACCAAACAAATATTAGATGGCAAGGCACGATCCTCTAATGAAGAAAGCAATGCACAGACAACAGCTAACTCCACAGAAGGATCTTCAATTTTCAAACCACCTGCTATGTTTACAAACACATCTTTGCTTCCAAAATGAAAACCGCCACGCTTTTCCAACACAGCTAAGAGTAATTGCAATCTTCTCAAATCTAATCCACTCACAGTGCGTTGTGGAGTTCCATAAACGGCTTGGGAAACCAAAGCTTGCACTTCTATCATTAGCGGTCTCGCCCCTTCCATGATAGCGGCAATGGCAATACCACTCAAGGGCTCATCATGTTGTGACAATAATATTTCTGAAGGATTGCTGACTGGCCGCATACCTTTTGTAACCATTTCATAAATACCTAATTCTGATGTAGAACCAAAACGATTTTTGAGTGTACGCAGAATACGATAAGCATAATGTCTGTCGCCTTCAAATTGCAACACTGTATCAACCATGTGTTCTAAAATCTTTGGTCCGGCTATGTTTCCGTCTTTGGTTATGTGACCAATGATGATGATAGGAATGTTGGTAGCTTTCGCGAAGCGTTGTAACTCCTCAGCACACTCACGCACTTGACTAACACTTCCTGCTGCACTTTCTATATAGTTACTTTCGAGCGTTTGAATACTATCAATAATGATGAGTTGTGGTTTTATCTTTTTTATTTCTTGAAAAATGACAGACGTTTCCGTGGCATTCAGAACGAACACATTTTCATTCCTTACACCCAATCTATCCGCACGAAGTTTTATTTGTTGTGCGCTTTCTTCACCGCTTACATACAACGTTGTCAACCCTTTCCACAACATACCCGATTGCAAAAACAAGGTAGATTTACCAATGCCCGGTTCACCTGCTACCAACACCACAGAACCCGGAACCACACCACCACCTAACACGCGATTGAGTTCTGCATCTGGTGTTATCATCCGCAGTTCTTGTTGCATCGTTACCTCATCTATCTTATGCGCTTTCTTATTTTCTTTATGTGTTTCATCCTGCCATATTTTTTCTGTTGTTATTTTTTCGTCTCGTTGCACAAGCTCTTCTACCAAGGTATTCCACTCGCCGCATGATGGACATTTACCCGTCCACTTCGGAGTTTCGTAGCCACAGTTTTGACAGAAGAAAGCAGTTTTTACTTTGGGCATTATTAATTTGTTTACGAACTAAAATATTCTATTTCATCATTAAAATTCAAGTAAGGTAATTTCTCAACAAGATTTTTTGCTTTTACTAAATGATCTTTTAGAAAACGTTGATGAGCTTCTGTGTCAGGAAATCTTGGACGATGTTTTTTAGCGATTGCAATTTCAGAAACTTGTTGCATTAAAGTTTTGGTTTCATTACACATGCAAGCATCTACAAACTTTTCCCAAATGAATTGTGTTGCTGCGTAGTTTGGATGCACCAGATCAATATCATAAAAACGATAATCTCGCAAGACATCAATCACCAATTCGTAAGAAGGAAAATAATAAGCTTGTTCATTGTTTTCGCAAAGCTGATGCACAGCTTCTAAAAGTCTTGCTTTGCTGCGATTGTTTTGCACTACTCCATCTCTGATATGCCGCACGGGGCTTATGGTGAAAATAAATTTAACGTCAGCATTTATTGAGGTGATATTATTGATAGATTGTTGCAGACGCTCACAAATAGTATCAATTTCCAAAAGCCTTTTTTCAAACCATTGAGATGGTGCACGATGATTATTAGAAACAGGATGATTATTTTCTTTGAGATAATATTGAAAAGCAGAACCAAGCGTAATAATGATATAATTGGCATTTCGAATAACACTCTCAGCTTCTTTCAAGGATGAATTTATTAGCTCTAATGCAGACTTTTTATCAGTATGAGAAAAGCGTGTGTGATGCTTCCAGCTATTCCATAATTCATTCAAATAAAACAGATCATCTTCCTTATAGCTCTCGCCGGAAACACATCTATCCAAGCTTTCAGCTACACTTACCGGATTAAATAATATTCCATGGGGATTAGTGCATACTCGAAACTTATGTTGTTGCAAACGCTCACTGATATGTTCTGTAAAACATGAACCGATCAGCAAAAATTTATCGCTGTATTTTATGGAAGGTGTTAGTGGCGGGATGTCTAACTGTAACGAAAATTGCATGACGTTTCAAAGCTAAACCATTTAATGTAGAGAAGGTTTCAAACTATTTCACTTGCTGCATTTCTACCAGCTTGTGATAATGTCCTTGCAAATTTATCAGCTCGCTGTGTGTACCACGCTCCATGATTTGTCCTCCCTGAAGCACAACAATTTCGTCTGCATGTTGTACAGTGGAAAGCCTGTGAGCAATTACAATACAAGTTCTGTTCTGCATTAAAGTATTGATAGCTGTTTGTACCAGTCGTTCACTTTCTGTATCTAAAGAAGAAGTTGCTTCATCCAAAACAAGAATCGGCGGGTTTTTCAGAACTGCTCTTGCTATCGTGATCCTTTGACGCTCGCCACCGGAAAGTTTTGTTCCTCTGTCCCCTACAAAAGTTTGATAGCCTTCTTGTTTTTGAGAGATGAAATCATGGGCGTTTGCGATGCGTGCGGCTTCTTCTACTTGCTGTTGTGTAGCCCCTTCAGTACCAAGTGTAATGTTGTTGTAAATCGTATCGTTAAACAAAATAGGTTCCTGGCTCACAATTCCCATCATCATTCGAAGATCATTCAATTTGTATTCTTTCACATTCACTCCATCTACAGTAAGTACGCCATCAGATACATCATGAAAACGTGGTACAAGATCAACAAGCGTAGATTTTCCTGCACCAGAAGCACCAACTAAAGCAATGGTTTTTCCTTTCTCAACTGTAATATTTATATCCTGTAAAATCTTCTTTTCGCCATAGTTGAAGTTGACATCTTTAAAAACAATTTCTTTTTTGAAATCAGATATTGGCTTTGCATCAGTAGCTTCGGTCACCACGTTGGTTGCCGTCAATAAATGTTCAATTCTGTCCAACGCAGCACTTCCTTTTTTAATGTTCAATAAACTGTTTGAAAGACTTTTTAAAGGATTGATGATTTGGGTGAACAAAATAATATAACCTATAAACCACTCACCTGTCATGGTTGTTCTTCCGGAAAAGATAAGCATACCACCATACCAGAGTATCACACCAACAGCTATCACACCCACTGTTTCGGAAAGCGGTGAACCCAACTCCTGCCTTGCAGACATTTGGTTTCTGGTGCGGAAGATGAGATCATTAATTTTTGAGAAACGTTTGTGTTGTTGCTTTTCTGCGTTGAATGCTTTTAAAATTCTTAAGCCACTAAGTGTTTCATCCAATACGCCGAGCATTTCCCCAAGTTGTTCTTGTGCAATGGTAGAACGTTTCTTCAGCGACTTGCCAATAATGCTAATGATAAATCCGATAATAGGAAGGAACAACACAAGAAATAAAGTGAGTTGAGGACTGATGATGATCATGCTTCCTAATGTAAAAAGTATAGTAAGCGGCTCTCGTATCACCACTTCCAAGCCAGCCATTATAGAAAGCTCTACTTCGTTGATATCATTCGTCATTCTTGAAATAAGATCACCTTTTCTTTCTTCTGTAAAAAAGCTGATGGGCAGCGAGATGGTCTTTGTAAAAAGATCTTCACGCAGCTTTCTAAGCACGTTGTTGCGAATAGGATTAAGCAAGTAGCGCGAAATGTATAAGAATAAGTTTTTCAATAAAGTAGCTAAGACAATGACACCAACAATTATCATCAAAGCATTCATAGGACTGTATTGCAACACCAGATCGTTTACGTACAATTTTACTTTGTCTAAGATGGTTTTGCTTTGTGGTATTACCTCTGTCTTATCAGCCGTAAAAAGAATCTTCAAAACCGGTGCTACAGATACCAACGAGAATGTCGCAAATAATATTGCCAGCAGGCTGGTAATAAAATATAGTACAACCTGTTTTTTCTGATCCTTTAAATAGCCAAATACTCTCGATAATTTTTTCATTCAACTCTTTAGTCTAGTGTGTAAGATACGCTTCCGTCTTTTTCGTCTTTAAGCATCACGCCGGCTTCCGCAAGTCTATTACGTATTTGATCAGAAGTTGCAAAGTCTTTTCTAGTACGCGCTTCTTTGCGAATGTCTATTAATAAAGACATAACCTTATCCAACTTATCTGTTTGCTGTGTCTGCATTGGTTGCAAACCAAAGATGTCTTCGAGATATGTTTTGAAAGTGTCTTTTAGAAGTTGAATCGTTTGTGATGATAATGCATCAGCAGCTATTTGTCCACCTTTAATACCATTTACAACCGGAGCTAATTCAAAAAAATTGGCGACCACTTTTGCAGTATTGATATCGTCATTCATAAAGTCTTCGCATTCCTTACACCAATTCTGTACTTTTTCATCCAATGACTTGTCACTCGCGAAGTCATCATCTCGATTCGAGGTGAGCTGTTGCAAAACTTCATACACTTCCCACAACCTTTTCAATCCTTTTTCTGAAGCCTTTAGCGCATCGTTAGAAAAATCCAAGGTGCTTCTGTAATGTGTTTGAAGAATATTGAAACGCACTACCATCGGATGATAGGCTTGTTCCAATATCGGATGATTACCGCTGAACAATTCTGTAAGTTTTATCACATTGTTATAACTCTTACCCATCTTCTTACCGTTGATGGTTATCATATTATTATGCACCCAATAGCGTACCGGAGGATGCCCATGCGCTACCGTGCTTTGAGCGATCTCACTTTCATGGTGTGGGAAAAGCAAGTCCATTCCACCTCCATGTATATCAAATGTTTCTCCTAAATATTTGCTGCTCATAGCAGAACATTCGATATGCCATCCGGGGAAACCTTCTCCCCACGGGCTTTTCCAGCGCATGATATGTTGTGGTGGTGCGCTTTTCCAAAGTGCAAAATCTACTTTGTTACGTTTCTCATCTTGTCCTTCTAAGTCGCGGGTAGTTTCTAACAGATCTTCCAACACTCTTCCGGACAGCTTTCCGTAAGGATGCTCTTCTGCATATTTCTTCACATCAAAATATACCGAGCCATTCACTTCATAAGCATATCCTTTTGCTATGATGTCTTCTATCATGCTTATCTGTTCTACAATGTGTCCGGTTGCCGTAGGTTCTATATTTGGCGATAGATTGTTGAACTGCTGCATTGCCCAATGATAAAGCTCCGTGTATTTGTGTACGAGTTCCATCGGTTCGCTCTTTTCGAGTTTTGCCTTCTCACTCACTTTATCCACCGCTTCCCGGCCCTCTTCTTCAAAATGTCCTGCATCAGTGATGTTACGTACATACCGAACCTTATAACCCAGGTGCATCAAATAGCGATACAGAATATCGAACGTGATATAAGGACGTGCGTGACCCAAATGCGACTCACCGGAAACCGTAGGGCCGCAGACATACATTCCCACATGACCGGGAGTTGCGGATTCAAATTTTTCTTTTTGTCTTGTGTACGAATTAT
>CBFGYQ010000001.1:0-44956 GCA_965652995.1 uncultured bacterium | reverse complement strand
CCTAATACTATTGTAAACACAAAAGATATAAAGTATACAAGTTTTGAAACCATGCCTTAAAATCAGTTTTTCTATCACAAATGCAAAAAATGCATACAACTTTATGTTGCTATGCATTTTTGTTTTTACAATTGGCTGCAAAGAAAGAAAGCATCCGACTACAGCATCACAAACGCTTACTGCGACTGCTTTAGATTATTATTTAAAAGGCAGTTACGATTCTGCTATCTATACATGGGACAAAGCCTTTAAAGTTTTCAAACAAAAAAATCAATGGGATAGCATTATTGATTGGTCGGAAAAATACATTATCTCCAATAGTAGAATTTACCGAATAGAACCGGCACATCAGTTTTTGAATGAATTGGAAAGTCATTATAAAAATCAAAGTATTGTAGATTCTATATTACTAAGCAAGATTTGGGTACGAAGAAGTGAACTGCTCTATGTATCCGGATTACCAATCGTTTCAAGAGATACTTTGCTTGCGGCATTAGATTTACGAAAACGATTATTAGGGAATGAACATCCACTGATAGGAGATGTGTATGATTACTTAAACATTGCTGAATCTAACACTGGCAACTACTGGAATGCAGCCTATTATGGAGAATCAGGAATTTCAGTTTACAAACAATGCAGAAGAAAAGGTCTGATAGAAGAATCGTCTAACTTGCCATGGGTGATAGGAAATACCGGAGAATGCTACAATGCATTAGGAGATTATGATAAAGCCATTGCATATCTGCAAGAAGCTTACGATAGTTTACTAAAAGCAAACGCCCCATTAGAATCAAAAGCGTATTATCAATTATTGATAGCAAGTTGCTTTAGAAAAAAAGGAGATTATAGAAATGCATTGCAACTATTACAGACATCAGAAGATTCTGTCAAGAAAACTGATATCAAAAGCTATTTGGCGGAAATCTATGGGGAAATAGCATTGTGTTACAAAGACATTGGTTTCAAAACACAGATGATGGATTATGCGCAACGACAATATGATATTTACAAGGAAATACACAAAGGCAGAAATCATACTGAACTTGCCCAAAGTCTAATGCTACTTAGCGAGTGCTGTATATATGCAGAGAAAGAAACAATTGCAGGCATCTATTTAGACAAGGCACTACAAGTATTGAAAAGCATAGGCGACACCTCCATTTTGTTGTTTTCGGATATCTATTCACTTCAAGGGACACGTTTTCGTAAAATGAAATTATATGACAGTGCAGCAGTTGCCTTAAATAAAGCCTTGAACTTAAAGCAACAAACGTTAGGTTTTGACAACGACCAAACCGCTTTAGTGTTATTAGAACAAGCAAAACTTTATCATGAAAAAGGAGATTATAAACAAAGTTCAAAACTTGCCAAAAATGCCCTGACTATTTTCCTAAAACAAAGAAGCGGTCAACATCCGTATGTACTACAATGTGCTTACTATATAGCCTATCAACTATTTACTGATAATAAAAAACAACAGGCTTTATTATTGGTTGAAAGCAAAACAAATCCACTTACATCAGTAAATCAATCAAGATTTATTAGCAGATCTCACCTACAATTGTTGACATTAAAAACTGAAATACTTGCACCGCAAAACAACGATAATGACAGTAGCCATTGGGAGAAATGTCTACAGTCATATTTAGACCTATCCAATGCTTATCAGGAATTTCTAGGGAATGTTTTGCTGGAAGGAAGTCATTTTGCACAAGCGGAAGAAATAATAAATACGATTAAAAATGGCGTGGCTGCATGCCATAAACTTTACACTCTTACAAACAATAAAAAATACATTCAAACGGCATTCGATCTTGCTGAACTAACAAGAGCTCAAAGCATCCGGCTCTCACTACAACATTACAACGCCAACAAATTTGCCGGAGTCCCGGATAGTATTATTCGAAAAGAAGAACTCATACGAATCAATAAAGCTCAATTGGAAAAACTAGTATTGAATGCAACAAGCAGTGAAATACCAGATAGTATAGCTATAGGTTGGAAAAAACAATTGCTGCAGCTACAAAGAGAATATGCCATCTTCTCTCAAAAAATTGGCAAAGAATATCCTGCTTATTACAAATTGAAACTAAATACGGAAACAACTAACATAGAGCAATTGAAACAGTATGCAAAACAAAATCAGACAGCAATAATCTCTTATACGGCAACGAACGATAATATATATGCGATAGAGATTGATGCTGATAATTTGAAATTTGCTAGTTTAAAAATACACCCAGACTCTTTGACTGACCTTGTAAATACTTACCGTTTGTCTTTACTTAAATCTGATCCTTCATCTTTCGCAAAAGTTGGTAGTTTGCTTTATAAGAAATTATTGAACCCATTACTACTTAACGCAAATCAAATCATTATCATACCAGATGAAGCAATTTGCTATTTAAGTTTCGAGTCGCTACTCTCCAAAGAGCCTACAGCACAAACTAAATACTTCCAAAAATTGCACTATGCTATATACGATCGCAACTGGAAATATTCATTCAATGCTGCATTACTCTTGAAAGAACAAACAATCGAAAAGAATACAAGCAACTGGATAGCTATTGCACCCGGTTTTGAAAACGAAAAAGATAAGACATTAGAAAAAGATAGTTTATACAGCACTTTATTACAACAACCCTGGGCTAAACAACTTGCCACAGATCTCCGTAAACAGTATAGTGCATCCACTTACACAGGTTTCACGGCAACAGAAACACGATATAATCATACAGCTGCTTCTGCAAACGTTATCTATATCGGGACACACGCATTTCCTGATGATGAAGATCCTATGCATTCTATGCTAGTTTTTTCTAAAACAGAAGATGAAAATGATGGTTACTTACACGCTTATGAAATCTACCGCTCTCCGTTGGAGGCAAGCATGGTGGTGCTAGGAGGTTGCGCTACAGGGTACGGAAGCATCAGAAGTGGAGAAGGCGTCATATCATTGGCCAGTGCATTCACTTATGCAGGTTGTAATTCACTTGTGGTGAGTCTGTGGTCAATAGACGATCAACAAACATCTAATGTTCTTCGCAGTTTTTTCGACAATACACAAAACAAGCTAACAGCAAGTCTATCTCTTACCAATGCCAAAAAACAATACCTTTCAGAAACGCATAAAGATGCTTTATACAATCCACTCTATTGGTCTGGGTTGGTGCTAGTAGGTAATGATGTGACTATAGCCGGTGCAGGAAATGCCAGCAATATTGGAGAGATAGTATTTTGGGGACTTATAGTTTGTAGCGCAATAGCTATATTCATTATATTGATTTACAAGAGACAAAAAGCACTCAATCAATGAGTGCTTTTACATTCCTAAAAAAATTAGAATTATTTATTAGCTACAAGGTGCAAGACTATGTTTACAGTAGGATTAATAAACTTGTCACCTAGACTTTTATCATTACCGTAGTTTAGTCCCCATTGTGTACGATCGATGTTAAAATTTGCGTCTGCAGTGACATTAGCATCGCTCATAGAAACCTTCACAGGGAAAGAAATGCTTTTGTTTGTTCCTTTTAGCATAAGATTACCAGTGATGGTATGCGTAGCATCTTTCATTACTAATTCTTTATTAGTAGTGTCTATACCTGCTGTAACGCTTGTGATTTCAAAACTTGCTTCAGGATTATTCGCTGCATCGAAGAAATCAGGACTTAACAAATGTCCTTTTAACTTGCTGGCACCAGAAGTGTCTTTATCAATTATAGTCAAAGAATTGATATCCAAAACAAATTTACCGCCGGTAATATTACCTTCAGCAACAGTAAGTGTACCGGATTTAAGATTGAACGTACCGTTATGTTGTCCGGTAGGCTTAGTACCTGTCCACTGTACTGTACTTTGCGTAAGATCGGCATTGTAAGTTGTTCCAGCGGCTGCACCATCTACTTGTTGTGCATCGGTAGCTTCCGCATTGTCTGCTTTAGGAGCATCTTGACAAGCGGTAAAAAATAACGTTGTTACCGCGCTTAATGCTAAGATCGTTTTTTTCATTTTTGATTTTTGATTTTTTAGAAGGGGCAAAAATAAGGTTGTGACTTGTTTCATACAATAAAGTTTGTTTATGTTTAAATAAACTTTGCGAAAATGAAGGAAATCACAGCACAAGAACTTATAAAATGGAAGGACGAGGGAAAAGCATTTCAGCTTTTAGATGTACGTGAAGATTGGGAAAGAAGCAAATTTCATATCGGTGGTACACATATTCCACTTTCAGAAATTCTCCAGAGAAAAGATGAAATTTCAAAAGAAAATAATGTCGTTATTTATTGTGAAAAAGGCATTAGAAGCCAAATCATTATTCAACGACTGGAAGAAATGGGCTATATCAATTTGTATAATTTGGTAGGCGGCATGAAGGCTTGGAAAATAATGGACACAGAATAAAGACTTATGTTGAAGGAATATTAATAGTTACCACAGTGCCCTTCCCCAAAGCAGAATCCCATTCCACCGTTCCTTTCAGGTAATTGATACGAGTTTGAATATTCTTTAATCCTATTCCTTCGAAATTCTCTGCTTTAGAAGCATCAAACCCTTTTCCATTATCTTCAATCGTCACTGATATTTCATTTTCATCTTTTATGAGTGAGATATAAAGTTTCGTAGCGTTGGCGTGTTTTATCACATTGTTTACACACTCCTGAATGACACGATACAGAACCACTTCATTATTCGTATTCAATGGAGCATTTAAGCCATCACTATAAAAATCTACGCTTAGTGCTCTATGGTCTATCTGATTTACAAAGTTCTTAATAGCAGTTGCCAATCCGGATTTCAACAATGCATTTGGCATCATACTATGCGAAACACTTCTCACCTCACGACAACTTTCATCAACCAGACCCACAACTTTTTCGAAACTATGCAATTGGTTATCATCTTTAAATTGCAACTCATTTTGCAGCATTGAAAGATTGATCTTCGCTGCACTCATTGTTTGTCCAACCCCGTCGTGCAGATCACTTGCTATTCGTTTACGTTCATTTTCTTCTGCCTCTATTACCGCTGCAAATCGTTGTTGCTCTTGTTCTGCTTTATGCTGTTCTATTTCTTTTTGTTTTTTTAATTTGTATCTGGAATAGAAGAATAGAAAACCTAGACTTAACAATAAAAGACTGATAACAAAACACGCAATTAATAAACGTCTATTCTTTACAAGCTCCGAATTTTCTCTTTCTTTCTTTTCGGTTTCGTATAGTGTGTGGTAGTGTGCTGTTTTATTAGCTGTTTCTTTTTTAAATATTGAATCTCTTAAGGCAGCATACTTGTTCATAGCTTCGTATGTTTTCAGTGCATCACCACAATTCCGATATGACCTTGCCATAATGATAAGAGCATACATTTCTCCTTCTACATAATGCTTTTTTCTATAAAGTGCCAATGCTTTTTGAAGGTATTTTTCGGCTTCGACACATTCATTTATTTCGCTTGCTAAAGATCCCTGCTTTACGTTTGCAAATGCCCTGACTATCGTATCATTTGCTTTTATGGCATACTGCTCAGAAAGATCGAAATAGTATTTCCCTTTATCTTTTCTATACACTTCCCCAAATATGGCATACAACATTCCCAGACCTCTCCAATTGGTTGTCTTCAAGAGTAGTGCTTCAGCTTTCTTTAAGTAATAAATAGATGAGTCTCTTTTACCTAACTCTAAGTAAGTGCTGCCAAGCACGCGTGCTGTAATCCACAATACCGAATCGTTGCAATTTGCTGCGATAGTGTGTGCTTCTGCAAAGTAGCTAATGGCCATTGTCTTTTGCTGTAAATGATAATAAGAACCTCCTACTTTAAAATTTGCTGCGGCTTTATCACTGCAAGTTTCTGCTAGTTCCAACGCTTTGAGAGTGTATTCTAAATTCATGGCATAATTGCCAACTTCAAAACTCTGCTGCGCTTTTTGATAGAGGGAATCCATTGCCTTGTTTGCAGAAGACCACAAAGGATATGCAGTTAAAAAAATAAATACTGCAATCGTGTATTGACTTAATTTTTTGATAGGATAAATGTAGCAGAAGCACTTCAAGAAAATAATACGTGGCAGCACGGATTTTGCTAGCTATAACCATGCAACAATTATTCTCTAAAACGGATACCCGATCGCCAAATTGAAAACAGGTCTGCTGCCACTATCCCATGTCCACTCTTTTCCTTTTGGCAACCAAGGACGGCGAAGTGGAGATGCAAAATCTAAACGAAGGATAAGTATATCAAAATCTAATCGCAAACCAATGCCGGCATCTACTGCCAACTGCTGCATAAATTTGTTGGTGAACTGACCACCCGGAAAACGCGGATCATCTTTGCGTGTCCAAATATTTCCTGCATCTACAAATATGGCTGTATTGATAAACTGATAAATATGCGTGCGCAACTCTGTACTGAACTCTAATTTGATATCACCTAATGTCTCGACAAATTGTGGTGTTTGTCCAGGATTAAGATATTGTTCATTGTATGTACCCGGGCCCACTAAGCGCGAACGAAAACCTCGCAAGCTACTTGCACCACCACTAAAGAATTGTTTGATGTTGGGTAGCTGATCGGAGTTGCCATAAGGCACGCCATAGCCTATCAACAATCTTGTCGCCCACATATTATTCTTATGCACGCGATAGTTCATATAGTAGCGACCATCCACCTGATATTTCATGTATTGCGCATAGGGTGTTCCGATTATCTCCTTCTGATTTTGGGGGTCATTCGCTCCTTGTGCTAAACCAAGAATATTGTTAGAAAAATCAATCAATCCATTAAAATAAAAATTGTGTCTTCTTATACCCGTAGCCTGACTATTGAACGTGTATTCATAAGTAGGTCCGATGATAAGTCCGTTAAAGATCAAGTTGCTATAGTTAATGTTTAATGCATTGTTTTGGCTCGCTAAAGTATCTGTTCTTACATAGTTGATATTGATGGGAAACAAACGATGCTCTTTACGAATATCCTCCTTCCATACATAGCCCAATGAAGTATTGAAAGAATGAATTAGGTATAGATCCTGACGAATGGTCGCATCATAACCCAACTTCGCAATGGAGCGAGGCACGTACATTCCTCTGGGAAGAATATCAAAAAACGGCAACCAAAAACGTGGAACGCTGATGCTCACTTCCGCACCACCTTCCAAAGCCGGAGGACGCTTCACACCACTACTACCACCCGACTGTGCTTCATAACCACCACGAAGGCTCACAGTCAGCAACTCTGCACCACCAAACGTATTTTTATTGCGCCAGCTTATGCTTGATTGTGTGCCAAGACGACTATCGTTTTGACTTTCAACACCCAACTCAAAACGCAATGATTTTTTAGGATATGGAGTGAGATAGTAGAATACATTTAGCAAGGGATTTTCAGGATTGTCAATACTTTCAAAACGATTTTTCACAAGCTTGAATGTTCCCAAATTCACCAAACGATTGAGTGATAAATTTTGTTCGGTTCTGTTGTAAATATCTCCGGGTTGAAATTGCATAGCCTGACGAAAAACATGGAGCTTGAAAGTCTTTCTTCTGTCAACGATATTATAACCATTATAAAACACCGCACCTTTCTTACTGGTATCTTCCCTACGTGCATTGATGCGGTAGTTAGGATAAATTAGCACATCGTTTATCTTGTAAACATAAGAAGCTTCCGTCGGCATTTCTTCTTCCTTCAACGTCATGTACATATTCGCTTTCATGTCACCGATAGAAGTATCTACCACATCTAGCAAATAATCTGACTTGAAATAATAATACCCTTTCTCAGTAAGCGCGCGCGATATACGATCTCGTTCTCCTTTTATCAAGTCTAAGTTGTAAGGTAGATCAGGTTTTAATAAAGACTTGTCTTTGATGCTATCAATATGCCGCGTGATAAGATTTGTCGGCTCGGGAAAGAAAACTTCTTTGATGATATATTGTGGACCGCTTACGATCTCGAATTTTCCGCGTGTGGTTTTCTTTCCTGTATCTGTAACCGTTTCCGATTTTAAGTCAGGATAAAAAAATCCTTTGTTGTAAAGAATATTCTCTAAGATTTTTTCATTCTTCACAGCATCGAAACTGCTGCCTAACACCGGAGCTTCACCCAAATTTCGAATAAACTTTCTCACACCTTTATCTTTCTCACTTTTACCACCAAGGTTATAAATCATTAACTTAAACCTTATTCCTAAGAAGCTGGAATTGGGTCGGGGTCGTATTGCTCCGTCCAAATCATTCTTCAACACTTTCGCTTCTTTTGACGATAATCCTTCACTCTTCACGCTTACAGAAGAGCCTGTATACAAAGTCTCTCCGGGTTTTAAATTACGCGTGACACTGCATGATGACGCAAGCAATGTGAAAGTGAGAATGTATAAAAGAGTTAGTTTGTTTTTCAATTCTGTTTGTTATTCTTTATTTAGTCATCTTGGTTGCTACTATTGAGCATCGTTGCCTGCCCGTCCGATCAGGCGGGCGTTGCACTCTTCTACGTTCTTTTTTGTATTCGGCATGTTTCACACAGAGGTCACAGAGTTTTTGAGTTCACAGAGTTCTTTGCGCCTCTTTTTTCTTTGTGCGCTCTGTGCGAAACCCCTTCTACCCTTCCACCTTTTCCATCTCCGCATTCTTTTGTTCTTCTATCTTTCTATTTTCCTGACGTTGCTTTCTTCTTTGCTCACGCAATTGTTCTTTCTTCTTACGGCTCATAAATGCTCTTCTAATATTATTGTATTCCAATGTCATAATAAAACTCGTTCCTGTCTTCACCACAAAACCATCTACAATACCCATATCTTCATTTCTTCTGTACACACGCACTCTATATCTTCTGTCTTTCGAAAGATCATAGTCTGCTGCAAGGTTTCCGGGAATGAACGAAGTACCTTGCGTAGAATTAGATTGCGGACCTTCTAACTGAAAGCTGTTGCCGACCGTAAGTGTCAATCTATCGTTCAATAATTTTTTAGAAGCTGCAAGATTGAGATCGGTGCGATTTCTTCTTTGTCCTGTTGTATAATCATCAGATGTTGCTAAGTCCATCGTAAGGTCTAAACCTTGTACCAAATTGCCGGCAAACTTGTTGAGTTGTTCTGAAATAAAACGGCTAGCACTTTGCCTTGCAATACTTTCCGCGTCTCTACCTGCACCACTTTCAAAAGGATTTTCCGACACAAAACGATTAAGAATGATCAATGCAAAAACTTGTTTGTTAAGGTCCGATGGACTGTTACGAAGTTCTGCCAAACGTGCTTGCACCAAATCACTTACGATAGAACCAACAGCATACGCTTTCTCTTCAGGCAGTTGAATATCAAAACTAATTTCAGGCTTCATCAATTCACCTGTCAGTTTCATGTGTACTTCAAAAGGAAGTCTCTGTTTGTAATACACGAGTTCTTGTTCATCTACTTGACGCGATACTAAATCATAAGGCGGCACAATAGCTTCATAGATAGCAGTAACATTAGCTTGCGCTTGCGTTGGGTCTCCCGAAAAAGCCAAAGTGCTTCCGGGTTGTATTCGGAAAAGGCGTTTGATAAGGTTATAGTTCAATTGATATTGTCCATCCTTAATTTCTAAAACACCGGACAAACCAAGCGTGCCATCCGGCGCGACTGTCGTATTCAAATCCGCTTCACCACGCACTCTCAAAAAGTCTCCTGTGCTTTCATCAATGATCACGCTGAAATTGGCTTCTTCATTAAGATTAATATTCAAATTGATTTCAGAACCTTTTGGCACAGTAGCTAGCTTTTTAAAAGTATCTTTTACTTGCGTTGTCAATTGATATCGACCTGTATCCTTCATGTTCACAAACTTCACAATGCCTTCATGATCTTGTATTGCCACTTGCTGTTCAGGTATCACGACAGTCATGTCTGTTCCTTTCAAGATATTCAATCTACCATCTACATTCGGTGCCGTCATCGGACCGTATATATCCATATTGGTAGTTAGGAAAAGTTTGCCGTGAAAGTCTTTATTGTCTTTAGCGGTGGAATTCATAGCTTGCCAATTGCGCGCATTAATTCGCATCGCAAGGTTCATATTTTGATAATCACGAGTGATGATACGTCCATCTACCTCTAACTTGTTTCTTGCACTATCAAATATTTCAAAATTATTGAACCGTACGCCACCCCTTGTAAATGTGATGATCTCATCCGGCATTGTAAAAGGCTGATTGAGCATGGCAATATTGGTAGTGAGTTGATTGGTTTTTAATTCGCCATTCAATTCAGGTTCTGTAGGTGTTCCGCGCACTTTTAATTCTCCCGTGATGGTACCGGAACTGTTTTTTATCATGTAGTTGGTAACGCCCTCAATTGATTTTACATTCAAAGGATTCAAGACCAAATTCATATCAAACTGATCTCCGTTCACCGGCTCTATAAAATATTTACCGGCTACGCGCACGTCATTTCCAAAACCTGTGAGACCTACATTGGCATTTACAGTGTTCGCATCAATACTGTTCGCATTGATTTTTACGTTACCAACCGTATCGCCCATAAAAGAAAGGTTGGCAACGTTCAATGCTGAAGTAAACATGAGGTTCGGTTGCAGTTGCGAAACTTTTACATTCCCTGCTAAAGAGCCATTTGCAAACAACGTGTCTTTGCTAATAATGCCTGTCACATTTGACAATAAAAAGTTGGTGATATCTGCTGTAAGGGGTGCGTTGTAAGTTGGCGTTTCACTGTTGATGCGAATGCTCTCGCTTCCTTTGTTGATAGCAAAATCTTGAATGTACATTCCAGGTTGTGCTAAGACAATTCTGTTCCCATCCGCCACTTGCCATTCTTCATAATTCAACAGCAAACCTTTTTGCAATTGCAATATTTGATCATCACCATTACGTCGTAACAATGCACTTAATCTAAACCTTTCCGTACTATCTTGATCAGTTATAGAAACTTTTGAAGTGACTGCATTTTGTTGAATATTTCCGGCGATGGTAGGGTTCCAAAATTGCATCGTTCCTTGATTAAGTAAATCTAACGAAGCCAAATAAGTGAGGTTGGCATTATCTCCATTTACGCGCAGTTTCGCACCATTGATATCCATCGTACTGTAAACAATTTTTGGCGCATCTACATTCAAGACCAAATTATTCGGGGTAACATTTCCTGTAATATCAATGCTATCCACTCGTTTCAAATCCGGCACCAACGCATACAACACCGGATGACGATTGACACGTGCTTTTACATTCAAATCATAATTGCCCAACGTATCTACTTTCACCATTCCTTTCTGTGCTTGGTACGTGCTATCATCGAATGTGTAGTGCTTATCTATCTGTTCTTGAATAACAGCTCCAGCTTTGGTAAGCGGCGTATGTCCCCAAACATTTGCCACCAACGCTTGTGCATTCACAAAAATATTATTGCCGCTATCTGGTGTTGGTTTTGAAACAATGTAAATGCTATCGAGATAATAATTTTCGCCACCTGTTCCTACAGAAGGTTCGCGCAGAACAACCGTTGCAACAGGATAATCAGGATTTAATTCTTGTATATCTGCATCCAGTTTACCACGAATTTTTATTTCTTTAGAATAGAATTTTAATTGATAAAGGTTGATGCTGTCAATATCTCCATAAGCTCTTATCGCCGGATATTTTCCATTGAGATTTACATGCGTCATCAAATCCAAATGCATGTTGCTGTCTTTAGATGCTACCTTGAAGTTGGCAATTTTCTTTGCAATATCTCCTTTGAAATTTATACGATTGTAAGTGTAACCATTAAATGTTGCAGCATGAATAGTTCCGCTAGCAACGGCATTCATTTTATTAATATCGAAGCTCGTTCCCTTTGCTTTGATGTCTGCTGAGATAAAACCTAATTGTGGGTTCTTTAAGATCTTTCCAAGGTTTAGCGACTTAGTACTAATATCAATATCATATCGTTCATTTCCCGTCCCACCTTCCATTGATACCAAGCCATTCAGTCTTGCATTACCATCAGAAGATGTAATAAATAAATTTGGGCGATAAGCTAAAGTCGTTCCTGAAATGGTTCCCGTTGCGGCAAAGCGTTCGGGTAAACTTATTTGTGCCGTTGCAGAAGGTGGCAGTAAGGCTTCTATATCTCTGCGTGAAGAAGACAGCTTTGCTATGTTTAGATCATAACGCAACTTGTTAGCATCGGGCATTCCATAAACCTTTCCAGACAATATAACTTCAGTACTTCCCAAACCAGACATAGCAAACTGTTGAATATTTACAGCATCTAATCTTCCATCTAATTTTGCATCCAACCGCACCATACCGTTTCTATTCTTTCTGAAAAATTCTTCCTGTGTTAGTTGTGGAGCGAACAGCAAAATATCTTTTACACCAACGATACTTTTTTGAAGATTGATCTTCAACTGCATCAGGTTCATGTTCTTCGTCAGAGCCTCCAGTGAGGGATATTGTACCCAAGCATAGTCTTGCAAGATGGTATTATCGGTTTGCAGATAAAGGTCTTTCAAATAACCACCTTGCGGATGATACACAAAATCTGTTTTGAATTCTCGCAGATCAAAACCGGATTGTTCTTTTAATGCCAAATGCTTGATAGAAGCTGCGATCGTATCGGTGGTGTAATAAATTTTTTCTGCGTCAAGCGTCAATCCTTTCGCATCTAAATGCGCATAATCCATTCCTGATCTTTGTTTTGGAAGGCTAAGATTATCAAACTTAAAATCAAGATTCTTGATGTTCAATTTATCTCCCAAAACTCTCCACTTCATATATGGCAATGGATCGCTTTCCACCAAAGTATCTATCACTTCAACGGCCGCATTCGCCACTTTGTTCTCCATTGATATTTTTACTTGCGAAGGATCAAGCAATAAGTCTTTTATTTCAATGGTTTGGTTGGGAAGATCAATTTTATGAGGATGTCCGTATAATCTACTCACATTGATATCCATGAAAAATTTATCCAAAACACTTTGCTGGTTGTAATGAACATTCTTCAAATCCAATTCTTTTGCAGCAAGCTGAAAGGTGATAGGTCCGGGAGGTTCGTCAGGTGTTGGTGGTAAGTAAGATGTATCCATCACAAACGCTCCATCCAATCCATTTACATGCAGTTTTTCAATATTGAAAATCAGTTTTTCAGGATCGATCTTATTCATTGTGAGCATCAACTCATTCACGTTCGCAGCAAAGCGACTACCACCAGTATAATCATCAAAACGAAAACGAATATTATCCAGTTTTAGTTTATCAACGCTCATCGTTAACGTGCTTCCGCCACTAGTGTCTTTTGCAGTAGTTTCTCCCGTTGGTGCTGTCACAAATGCGTCAATGATGTATTGAAAATTGAAATTGGTGTCGGGAATATTTCGATAGATATGTGCGTTTATTCCTTCGAGATGAATTTCCTGCACGTCCACATTGCTATTGAGAAGCTTCAGCATTGCAATATCCACCTTTATCTTGTGTCCGGCTAGTAACGTGTCTTGTGCTTGGTCAAGAAATAAGATTTCATTAAGCTCAATGAATTTCGGTAAGCTGTAATCTATCCGGCCAATATTGACGGTGGTTTTTAGCTTTTTACGGAGGAAATTTTCCGCTTGCTTCCGCACAAATTCCTTCCCCGGCGGTGTCATTAATAAAATGACCACAATGAGAATAATGAACAATAAGCTACCAAGTATCCACAGCGTTATTTTCAGGGCTTTCCGCATCAGTTCCTATCTATAAAAAATTGTACCGTATTCAGTTAGGGAGGAAATTATCTACAAAGCAACAAAAAACAATGTAATTAATATTGAAATTGTTGATTTTTCATATGCTTAAAAAATCTCTTCTAAGATCACTTCCAACTCAGAACTTATCATGGCAGTCGCACCCCACAAAATTGCATTTTCGGCAATTTGATATGCCGGCACTTTTCGAATGAATGTTTTATCAATCGGAGAGGTAACTTCTATGTTATCTTTCAAATCAGCATTTAGAAGTTGGCTTACCGGAAGTTCAAAAATAGTTGCAACCTCACTTTTCTGAAGACGGTATTGAGGTTTGTTTTTAGCAACTGCAACAAATGGATACACATTAAAGTTGCTGATAGGAATATACAAAGAGGTAAGCGACCCCACTATTTCCACTTCCTCACTCATCACACCAACTTCTTCATGGGCTTCTCTTAAAGCAGTCGCTTTCAGATCTGCATCATCCGGCTCTTGCTTACCACCCGGAAAACTTATCTGTCCGCTGTGGGCGTGACCATCTTTCGCACGCTGTATGTATAGGATATTCCAGATTCCCTCTATTGGATACATTAAAATCAACACCGCGCTTGGCTTTGCGTCTTTAGGTATTTCACCCGGCATTGCTCTCACGCGTGACATCATTCTATTTTGTGCTTCTTTCCCGGGAAGTTCTTGTTGTAAACGGGTTTTAAGTTTCTCTATATCCAAAATCATTCGTCTTTAAAACTGATCTTTGTGTGGGTTCCATCACAATAAGGTTTGTTTTTCGAAGCACCACAGCGACAAAATGCAGTGACCTTATGTTTCTTTTCTTCGCTTCCATCATGCTTTTTGATAGTAATATTCCCAAACACCATAAGCGGACCGTTTTTCATGATCTCTACCACACTTTCTACTTCGGTTTTTATTGCATCATTTTTCGCATCGCCATTCATATAATAACTTAACGCTCCGGAAGGACAAGCTTCTACTTGCTTGATAATTTCATCTGTGCCGGCACCGTTAATATTGATCCAAGGAGATGCTTTTGTGTTAAATACACTATGCAAACCCTTTACGCAAATACCAGAATGTATACAGATATCAGGCTTCCACACTACGGTAACTTCACCATTAGAGTATTGTTTGGTAATATCTTTCATAACACAACTTCTTTGTCTTGAAGTTACAACGATTTTAGCTAGTCTTTATCAATGCCGGTCGTTGGGTGATCTCATGATAGCAAATAGAATCTTTTTTGAAGTAATGTAATACCATACTTTTTCTTGTAAGATTCTTATCATGATGCGGCTCACCTCCATGAAAAAGATTGGCATGCCATATCAACAAATCCCCTTTATTCGCCAAGAACACTTCTTTTTTCAAACCTTTTTCTTGGATCTTGTTTTCGATCATTTCCTCATAAGCCTTGTATGATTTTTCGCCGATTAAGAATTCATTCCCTTCATTGTCATAATCAGAATTGAGATAGTATGGAAGTTTGTGACTGCCGGGATAATAATGGAGTGGTCCATTTTCTGTTGTTATATCATCCAATGCGATCCAAACGCCTAAAAGCCCACCAAGCGGATAAGTTGTCATGTGAATAGAGTCAGAATGGGTATGTTGCTCGCTACCCATTATGAAGTTGATACTTTGAAAAAGCACGGCCTCTCCATCAAGTAACACCCCTAGAAAATCTTTCAATTGTGTTTGTTCTCCTATACCTCTTAATAATGATGATTGATGAATAGCAAACATGAGTTTGTTGACTGTATTAAACTTTATCTTTTGCTCTCGCATCAGCCTTTCTATTTCTGTATTTATAGCGGCTACTTTTTCTTGTGACAAATAATTCTTAATAATGATGTAACCATTATCATCATAATGACGTGCACTTTCTTGATTTTCTGGAGATAGATTTTTATAAAATTCAGTTTCGGTAATAGCCTGCTGTGCAGATTGTTGATTTACTTTATTATTCAGATGTGCAAAATCTTTACTGGATATAGGAGAATAATATTTCTTTCGGATGCCATATTTTTTATACAAGCCCTCATTATGGACCAATTCCTTTCTATGAAAATAGTTGTAGAAACTATAGGCAGCTTTTAACCTTCTGAAGACTGACAACATGTATTATTATAAGATGATTTCGTTAAGAGTAAAGTTATAATTTTATACAATATCGTATTATTAGAGCTATTCTTTTGTAGGGTTAGGTTTATGTATTTATTACAACTTCTGCATCTGATATATTTACATTATTATCAAAAAACTCTTTATGCGTTTCCCATCTTTTCAAAACATAATCGACAAAACAATAAAGGTTATTAATGATTATCCTTTAGAATGTATCACTTCCATAGTAGGCATGGCTGCGGGAATAGAGCTATCTTACGAAACTAAAAGCGAAGATGCGGTAATAAAGATATTGCTCATTGCAGCTCTAGCTTTACCGTCTTATTTGGCAGTTACTATCAGAAGTCGTTTTAGGAAATTCAGTGTTCAGAGAAGATGGATCGAATACGGCATTGTAACTGCTATCCTTATTTTATTTTTCTGGAGTATTGACAATCCTATCCGAACCAAAGATGTTATCCGGTTTTTCTTACTCAATGTAGTTGCGCACCTTATGGTTTCTTGTGCAGGTTTTGTAAACAGAGGTAGCACTCATGCTTTTTGGCAATTCAATAAAGAACTTTTTCTACGGATTATTACAGCAGTTATTTTTAGTGGTGTTTTCTTTGCAGGTCTTTCAGGCGCTTTGGCAGCCGTTGATGTATTGTTCCATCTCAACATTCCGGAACGTTGGTATTTCAGATTGTTTATTGTGGTTGCATCTATTTTTAATACATGGTTTTTCCTAGCCAGTGTTCCACAAAACGCAGATGAACTGGAAAAGCAAAATGATTATCCTAAAATTCTCAAAGTATTTACACAGTTTGTATTAGTTCCTTTGGTCATTATTTACCTCATCATTCTATTAGCTTATGAAACTAAAATAATAATTCAGTGGAAACTGCCTGAAGGCTGGGTAAGCAACTTGATACTGGCGTATGGAGTGGCTGGTATTCTTAGTCTTTTACTTGTTTATCCCATCAGAAGTATGGTGGGGAATAATTGGATAAAAACATTTGCAAAATGGTTTTATGTGTTACTTATCCCTTTGGTAGTGTTGATGTTTGTAGCAATTCTTACACGCATCAATGCTTATGGCTTTACGGAAGAAAGACTGTTTGTATTGGCATTAGCTATTTGGCTTACATGCATCTCCTTTTTCTATTTAATAAAACCGAATGGAGATATTCGCATTATACCGCTTAGCCTCGCTTTCATAGGTTTGATGTTGACCGTTACTGCATTTCCAATTTCTAAAGCTAGCCAACGAGCAAAGCTGAAAGAACTGCTTGTAAAAAACAATTTGTTGTCCAACAATAAAGCAGGGAAAATAAAGGAAGATCAAAAAGTACCTTATGTAGATAGAAAAAGATTGTCGTCTGTTGTAGAATATCTAATTTCTATTCATGGCACACAAAGTTTACAACCTTGGTTTCGTACAGATACGCTTAAAAATGAAAAATATAGCTCTTACAGTAACACTACTATTGTAATGAACTCAATGGGACTCACTTATGTTGATAGCTATTCCAAAGAAGATAATTCTACATCGGTAGATAACAAATGGTATTCTTACACTTCAAGCAATCATCATATTGCAATCTCTGGTTATGACTATCTCGTTACAATAAAACAATATGGCTTCGACACATCAGGTACAGACCTCTACGCTTTTTACGACTACAATGACGAGCAGTTGGAACTATTTGAAAAAAACAAGAAAATTGCGACTATTCACCCTCGAGATTTGCTCCGATCCTTATTGAAAAAATATGGTGAAACAACTAATAACAGTGATGTAAAAATCGAAAACGAAGAAATGCAACAGAGGTTTACAACGAATGACTGGATAATAACCGTTTATTACAATCAACTTTCAGGTACAAATGAGAAATCGGAGGACAGATCTTCCTTAAATCTAGACGGGATAATTCTCTTAAAAAGAAAATGAGGCGGAAATAATCTGCCTCATTTATATATTATGTAACACTCAACTATTATCCCTGCAACGCTGCTGCACCACTTACGATCTCTGTAAGCTCAGTTGTAATAGCTGCCTGACGAGCACGGTTGTAGCTTATCTTCAAATTGCGAAGTAACTCATTCGCATTCTCACTTGCTTTATCCATAGCTGTCATACGCGCACCGTGTTCAGAAGCATTGGCATCCAATACCGCTTTATAAACTTGTGTACTCAATATCTTCGGCATCAATTCATTGATAAGTGTTTCCATATCCGGCTCAAAAATGAAATCTACGCTTTTCTTATTATCATCAGTACCAGCCACCTTTGGTATCGGTAAATATGGTTCCGTAACAAATGTCTGTGTACCAGCATTTTTAAACTGACTATACACCAATTCTATACGGTCATATTCTTTATTTAGGAATGCTTCCTGTGCATAATTTGCAGCATTACGAACATTATCAAAACTAAGATCGGTGAATATAGTCCAGAAATTATCTACCACCTTATAGCCATACCGCAAGAAATATTCATAACCTTTTTTACCTAAAGGAAGAATAGTTACGTTCCCTTTCGAATGCTGTGCGCTGTATTTTTCTTTGATTACCTCACGCGTCATCTTGATCACATTGGTGTTGTAAGCACCTGCTAATCCACGATCACTTGTGATAGGAATCAATAATATTTTTTCTGCCGCACGTTCATCTGCCAAATGCAATTCCATATCACCCGATGCACTGCTCACAATATTGCTCAACATTTCTTGCAACTTCTCTGCATAAGGACGCATTTGCAAAATCGCATCTTGCGCGCGACGTAGTTTTGCGGCACTCACCATCTTCATCGCTTTTGTGATCTGCTGTGTAGATGTTACTGACTGTATTCTGTTACGAACTTCTTTAAGTTGTCCTGACATATATGATGATTATTTCGCTTTTATAGAAAAGCTGCGCAAAGGTAATGATAAAATACAAAGATTTTGGGCTTAAATGAAACTTATCTCTCACGGTCATAACCGCTCAAATTGGATTTGTAAATAAAAAGTTGTTGAGTTAACGAAAAGGGCTTCACAAAAATAAAATATGTATCTTTTGACCTTGTTAAAATGACCTATGGCAACCGAAGCTTTTACTCCTTATCAACAGATTGAAGCTATAAAGGCGAACGATGAACGGGCGTTGCAGCAATTGTATAAAGCCAATTACCCACAAGTAGAAAAGTTCATATTACAAAATAGTGGCACTATAGACGAAGCAAAAGATATTTATCAGGAAGCTTTTATAGCACTTTGGAGAAATATACAGCTTGACAAATTCACCCCTACCGGCAATGGAGCCTTAAATGCCTATCTTTTTCAGATTGCAAAAAACAAATGGATGGACCATTTACGTTCAACAATTGTTAAAAAAACTACAACATTAGAAGAAAAGCATCAGCAAGCGATGACTTTTGAAGAGCTGAACGATAATGATGTAGAAAGACTGAAATTGATAAAAGAAAAGTTTAGTGATCTAGGCGAAAACTGTCGCGAATTGCTGACAAGATTCTACTACAAAAAGCAATCGCTAAAAGAAATTGCCGATGCGCTAAACTGGACTGAAGCAACAGCCAAGAATAATAAATACAGATGCATGGAACGTTTACGTGCCATGATGACTAAATAAAAATCCAACGATAAAAAGGTGAACAACGATTTTAATATAACCCAAGAAGAATTGGAACTGATAGACAAATACCTGAACAAACAGCTCCCCGAAAGCGAGTTGGCAGCTTTTGAAAAAAAGTTAGCTGATGATGAGACTTGGCGTGATAAAGTTGATCAAATACGTTTCATGTCTATTGGTATTCAAGAATCAACACTTAGTGCAAAGTTGAATAACTTTCATTCATCACTAAATGTAGAAGCGAATGGCAAAACACAGAAAAGCATTGAAATAAATTGGGGGAAAAGGCTAGCAGTAGCCGCATCTACAATACTTGTTGTGGGTACATTGAGTTGGCTACTATTTTTTAAAAAAACAGTTAATGAGCAACTGTTCGCAAACTATTACCAAGCAGATCCCGGATTGCCAACCTTAATGGGCGTTTCTGACAACTATGAATTTGACAAGGCGATGGTAGATTATAAAATGGGCGACTATGACAAGGCACTTAAAACTTGGGAAGGACTGTTGAAAGACAATGCAAATAACGACACATTAAATTACTTCATTGCATCCGCCCATCTAGCAGATAACAATCCTGAATCATCTCTTGCTTTTTTTGACAAAGTAATAGGCAGCACCAACTCCGTCTTTCTTCAAGATGCGCAATGGTACAAAGCGTTAATATTATTAAATAAAGGAAATAAACAAGAAGCCATCAATTTATTACAAAAAACGGAGCACCCCGATAAAGAAGCATTGCTTCGTAAATTGAAAGAATAATGAAACTACTGACCCTATTTTTTTTTCTTCTTTGTTCTACTGTAAACCTAAGGGCTCAACAAATTATAAATACGATCAGTGAGTTGGAAGATTTGCTGACTAAAGAAGATTACAAATCAGCATATAAATTAACGAATCAAAGAATTACAACCCTTCTAAAAAATGGCAGCCCTGATACTCTAGCTTATTACATCGAATACCTTGGCACTACTAGCGATGCATTAAATGGCTTTCAAACGGCAAAAAAAGAAGTGCTGGCTACACTTGAAAAAACAAAATCACAGTTCCCATATTCAAAAGACTTGCCCGTAATTTATTTAGATGCGGCAGATTTTTTTAGTAAAAAAGGGGAAGATGATCTCGCCTATGATTTGGTAATCGAGTTGTTACAGTATTTTAAAGGCAAGGAAGACATTATATCAAAGCGTCTTTCGACAATGCATAATAGCCTTGGGACTTTTGCGATGAGGATAGGCAATAAAAATCTTTCATCTAAGCATTTCAGAGAAGCTATACGACAATTTCGTTCGGACGATGTTATTGAGTTGTATACAGTGTACAATACTATGGGCATTGTAATGTGGAATGCATCAAAGGTTGACAGTACCTTATACTACATGAAGGAAGCAGAAAAAACTTTAACCAAGGCAAAACAAACCCCTGCTAACAAGTATTTACGAAGAGCTATGATACAGGGGAATCTTAGTAATGTTTATTGGGAGCTCGGCAAAGTTGATTTATCCATTCAGAAAGCAGAACAGGCTATCGCTAATTATAAACACTACAGCAAGTATGCAGAAAATGAGAACGAAAAAGAAAAAGGGACAAAAGGGTACTATATGGTTATTTTAAATCTTGGTAATTGCTATCAGGAACTAGGCAACTATTCGCATGCTCAAGAATTAATGGAATATTCTTACAATGGTCGGCTTCGAGCATTTGGAGACAACAACCCTGAAGCATACAAGTCTCTTGCAATGCTTGCAACCGTCTATTTCGATCAACGAAACTATGACAAAGCCGAGAAAAGCTTAAACAAATCAATTGCTTTTTGGGAAAAAAAAGAACCAAGTGTCTGGTTGGCACAAAGCGTAGCTTGTTTAGCCTACTTAAATGAAGAACGACAGAGAGTAAATGAAGCGAGTATAAAATACGAACGAGCAGATAAACTATATCAAGTAATTAATGGGGAAGAATACAGTTTAGAATACTTAAGATTTCTGTCGAAAGCTTCTTATTTCTATGCAAATAATAAACAAACGGAGAAAGCCATTACAACCTCAGAAAGAAGTGTAAAGTATGCACTTAAAAATCAAGGTGAAGCATCCTTGATAACAATATATCAGATGGTTGACATGGCAAATATCTACTTGACACTCAAAAACTATGATAAAGCACTCATGTATAGTAATCGCTCTTTAGCAGCGATAACTAAGATGGTTGCAACCGGAGAATCTATGTTAGATTCTATAAGTATAGAAATTAAGAAACCCAAGGCTATTCTTGCTAGAACCAAAGCGAAATATTACATGCTTTCAAAAAAAGATTCTACCTCTATTGAACAATTACTGCACGAACTTAACGATGCCGCTCGGCTATTAGAGCAACGGAAACACATCTTTTCACAACAAGATGATATAAACTCCTTAATAGCTGACAATAAAGAACTCACCGACTTCATCAAAAAACTAAACTACGAATTATTTAAGCTTTCTGATAACAAAGAATACATTAACAACATCCTGAACGTACATGAAAGTGCACTCTACACCAGAGTCCGATCTCGCATGGAACACCAAAATGCCATACGTTTTTCTAAAGTACCTAAGCATGTGCAGGAGCAGGAAACTGCCTTAAAACAAAAACTACAGAACATACTAAAGGGAGAAGCAACTGCAGACGATAAAGTGATGGACTATTTGCAAGCAGTGAAAGACTGGGACAATTTTCAAAAAAAACTGCAACGAGAATATCCCGAGTATTATAAAATGCGGTATGCATCTACGGACGTCTCTCTAAAAGAATTAAGCACAATTATTCCAAAGAATCTTACACTCATACGTTATATATTTTCAGAAGATGAATTGCTAGTATTGATTGCCTCAAAAGAAAAACAGTTGCTTGTACCGCTTGGCAACAAAAATCTAAAAGAAAAAATCACAGCACTTCATGATATAACCGATGCCAAAAAAATCTGCGCATTATCGCATGACCTTTACAACTCTCTTTGGCAACCGATACAGCAACACATAAAAACAAAACGTGTAACTGTCATTCCTGACGAAGTGTTGTATAATGTAAGTTTTGAAATGCTGAGTCCTGTAGCTACACAGTCGTTTACAGAATTGTCTCAAAAATGTTTATTGAACAAGTATGCATTCTCCTATCACTATAGTGTTTTGGCTATGAATATGCAACGGAAACCAACAGAGATAAAAGACAATTTTATTGCCTTTACACCTGGTTTTTCTGATGAGGATAAAAGACAATATTTAGCTGTTGCTAAAAAAGACAGTTTGAAGTTGGACAATACCTATATGTCATTGCTGCCATTGCCTTTCACCTCAAACCTTGCGGAAAAGATCAGGAGTAAATTCGGTGGAATTTTATTCAGTAAAAACACATCCACTTCCAAAGCCTTCCGTGATCAGGCTGGCAATCATCACATCATTCATATTGGCACACATGCTGAAAGCAATAATGATTATCCTGAGTATTCCAGATTGATATTTGCTAAAAATCATGAGAAGCCGAATGCAGAAAACTCTGTCTATCTCTATGATATTTACGACTGCAACCTAACGGCTGATCTGGCTGTACTTACTGCATGCGAAAGTGGCAAGCCCGGTTACCAAGATGGAGAAGGAATGATCTCCATGGCGCATGCATTCAACTATGCCGGCAGCGAAAGTATCATGACCGGATTGTGGAAATTGGACGAGCAATCAAGTGCCATCATCACTGAAGCATTCTACGAAAATTTGGAAGATGGCATGACAAAAGATGAAGCCTTGCAAAAAGCAAAACTGTCTTACCTCGCGTCGGCAAAAGGGAGAACGGTAGCACCACAATACTGGGCAGGTTTGGTTATTATGGGTGACCTTTCTCCCGTAAAATTAGAATCTTCTTCTTCGAAATATATCTATTGGCTTGCTGGAGGATTGGTAATAATTGGTGGATTTTTTCTTGCTAGAAGAAGAATTGCAAAAAGATAGCATTCTACTAGGTTTTAGCGATATCGAAAATATTACCCTTCTCATCCCTTACCTTTGCACCCAAAAATTTAGAAAACTGTGGCTTTACAAGTAGGTATCGTAGGTCTCCCCAACGTAGGAAAATCAACTCTTTTCAATGCTGTAAGCAATAGCGCAAAAGCACAGGCTAGCAACTATCGTTTCTGCACCATAGACCCTAACGTAGGTCAGGTAGATGTCCCCGATGAGCGTTTAGATAAACTGGCAGAACTGGTACAGCCCAATCGTGTAGTGCCTACCACCATTGAGTTTGTGGACATTGCCGGCTTAGTAAAAGGGGCAAGCAAAGGGGAAGGATTGGGAAATAAATTTTTAGGGAATATACGTGAAGTAGATGCGATAGTACATGTGATCCGTTGCTTTGAAGATGAAAATATTTTGCGTGACGAAGGTGCTATCAACCCCATTGCAGACAAAGAAATCATTGATACGGAACTACAGCTTAAAGATTTGGACAGTGTAGAAAAGAAGATAGCCAAGTACGAAAAAATCGCTAAGAACGACCCGAAAGCCAAAGCTGTTTACGATGTATTGATGCGTTGTAAAGAGCATTTGTCGCAAGGAAAAAATATTCGTGGTTTGCAACTGGAAGGTGAAGATCAGGAAGCGGTTGCAGATTTGTTTTTACTTACTGAAAAACCGGTTCTTTATGTAGCTAATGTAGATGAAGCTGGTATTCATACAGGCAACAAATATTCTGAAGCACTTACTAAAGTTGCACAAGAAGAAGGGGCTGAAGTAATCGTAATGAATAACAATATTGAAGCACAGATCTCTGAGATGGAAAGCGAGGATGATAAAGCGTTATTTTTAGAAGAATATGGATTGACAGAGCCGGGACTGAATCGCCTAATACGTGCGGCTTACAAACTATTAAATCTTATTACTTACTTTACCGCAGGAGTGCAGGAAGTCCGTGCGTGGACGATCCTCAAAGGCTGGAAAGCTCCTCAAGCAGCAAGTGTCATTCATACCGATTTTGAAAAAGGTTTTATCAAAGCAGAAACAATTTCTTATAATGACTATGTGCAATTCAAAAGCGAAACTGCTTGTCGCGAGAATGGAAAACTACGAATAGAGGGGAAAGAGTATGTAGTAAGCGATGGAGACGTGTTGCATTTCAGATTTAATGTATAGATACCTATACCAGTACAAATATTACGTTGAAAGCTTGCTAGTATATTACACTAGCAAGCTTTTCACTTTTTCAATCACTTCCTTCAAGCCGCTCACATCTTGCCCGCCTGCTGTTGCTAATGTTTTTTGTCCGCCACCGCCGCCTTTGATGATGGGAGCGATATGTTCTTTGATGATCTTTCCTGCATCTAGGTTTTTAGCTTCTGCCACTTTCTCCTCCATACAAACTACTACAAAAGGTTTTTCATTGATGCTTGCTGCGAGTATAATGAATGCGTTATCCAATTTAGCTTTTAGCTGATTAGCCAATTGTTTCAATGCATCATTATTCGACACTTCCACTTGTTGACCAATAAACGCTACGTCACCAATCATTTCTTTTTGCTCTGCTAAAGCCGTTGCCATCATCGCTACTTCTTTCGCTTCCATTTGAGCAATGCGCTTTTCCAAATCTTGTTTATCGTTGATCAATTTCTCAATGGCTTGTATCGGATTTTTTGTTTTCAGCAACTCATTGAGGTGTTTGTGTTGCGTTAGTTTATCAGAAAGATATTTGAATGCTGAAGGACCCGTCAACGCTTCTATACGGCGCACACCCGCAGCCACGGCAGCTTCTGAAGTCACTACCAACATTCCTATCATACCGGTATGCGACACATGCGTACCACCGCAAAGCTCAATAGAAAACTTCGGATCGATAGTTACCACACGAACTTTATCACCATATTTTTCTCCAAACAATGCCATCGCTCCCGATTGCATCGCTTCTTCTTTCGGCATTTCTTTGATGTTTACCGCAATGTTTTCGCGTATCTTATCATTCACAATTTGCTCCACTTTTCTGATTTCCTCATCACTCACCTTCGAGAAGTGAGAAATATCAAAACGCAAGGTATCAGGTGATACTAACGAACCTTTTTGAGCAACGTGCGTGCCCAGTACATCGCGTAAAGCTCCATGTAGCAAATGCGTTCCAGTGTGATTGTACATTGTATTCAAGCGACGCTCCCAATCTACTTTTGCAGTAACAGGTTTGCCGATATTTTCTTTAGAAGGAAGTTTATTTACTAAATGAAGAATGAGATCGTTTTCTTTTTTGGTATCTAATACCTGAATGCTTTCATCACCAAATTGCAACGTTCCGGTATCGCCTACTTGTCCACCACTTTCTGCATAGAAGGGAGTTGTAGCCAGCACAATTTGAAACTGCTCTTTGCCTTTTGCTTTTACACTTCTATATTTTATCACTTCCGTTTCTACAAGCAAATCATCATAACCCACAAACTTCACAGCGGTATCTTCTTTCAATTGTGTCCAGTCTTCCGCATCTATTTGTGTAGCCGCGCGACTTCTGTTTTTCTGTTGTTGCATTTCCGCTTCGTAGGCTTTCACATCTACTGAAGCATTTACTTCTTGTGCCATCAATTGTGTAAGGTCAATCGGGAAGCCATACGTATCATTCAATTCAAAAGCAAACTTTCCGTCAATCACAATATTGTCTTGCTCCAACTGATTGATGACTGCTTCCGTAGAAGTTCCTAATATAGAACCACTAATCGGTGCTTTGTTAGAAAGCTCTGTAACACGTTGTCCATAGTATTCTTCGAAACGTTTAATGCCCTTATCCAATGTTCTCAAAAATGCTTCTTCTTCTTCCTTCACCACTCTACTTACTAAATCTATCTGCTGTTGCAATTCGGGAAATACATTTTCAAATTGCTTTGCCAACACTAGCAACAACTGCGACAACAACGGTTGTTTATAATCAAGATAAGAATAATAATAACGCGCAGCACGACGAAGAATGCGGCGTATCACATAGCCCGCACCTGTATTGCTAGGAAGTTGTCCATCTGCAATCGTAAAACCAATAGCACGAATATGATCGGCGATGACGCGGAAAGCTATTGCTTCTTTGCTATCACTGAAATCATATTTCTTATTGACGATCTTTTCTGTTTCGTGAATAGTATGTGCGAAGACATCCGTATCGTAATTGCTTTGTTTGTTTTGCAACACACGCACCAATCTTTCAAAGCCCATACCTGTATCTACATGCCTTGCGGGTAAGGGTTGCAATGTTCCATCTTTCAAGCGATTGAACTCCATGAATACATTGTTCCAAATTTCTATCACTTGCGGATGGTCATTGTTCACTAAAGTTCTTCCATCAACCGATTTTCTTTCTTCCTCGCTCCTGCAATCCACATGTATCTCGCTGCAAGGTCCGCAGGGTCCTGTATCACCCATCTCCCAAAAATTATCTTTCTTATTGCCTTTCAAAATGCGGTCTTCAGCAATGTATTTTTTCCACTCATCATAAGCTTCTTGGTCGAAGGGTAAATTCTCTTTTTGATCACCTTCAAAAACCGTCACATACAATTTGTCTTTCGGAATTTTATACACTTCCGTCAGCAATTCCCAACTCCATTCGATAGCTTCTTTTTTAAAATAATCTCCAAAGCTCCAGTTGCCCAGCATCTCAAACATGGTATGGTGATAGGTATCTACGCCCACTTCTTCCAGATCATTATGCTTGCCGCTTACCCGCAGACATTTTTGTGTGTCGGCTGCACGCTTGTAAGGTGCTTGCTGGTTGCCCAGAAAATAATCTTTGAACTGGTTCATACCCGCATTGGTAAAGAGCAAAGTAGGGTCGTTCTTCACCACGATAGGCGCGGAAGGAACAATAGTATGTTGTTTCGATTTGAAAAAATCTAGGAACTGTTGGCGTATTTCGTTTGCGGTAAGCATGGGTATTGATAAATTGAGGGTGCAAAGATAATTATAACGGAGTGGTAGAATAGTCAGTTTTGATTGGAAGTATCTCTAAATTGAAAAAAAATCACTTAGCTACTATCATTGGTTTAATTTTCCAGTTAGTAATACTATGTAAATTCTACTACTCAAAATCCATAATAAAGAAAAGAACAGCCTATCTATTTGTTTTTTTATTTATAACCATTTTCATAACAACTAAAACAGCTCTATATATTTACTACCTTTGATTTATGAGTTCCATAGTTGATTTTTCCTACCTCGAAGATATGGCTGAAGGCAAAGCTGAATTTGTACAGCAAGTGCTTACAATTTTTATGGAGAATACACCAAAAGGCTTGAAGGAATTGGAACAATTGGTGAGTAGCAGAGCAAATTTTGATAAAATCCACAAGCAAGCGCACTTTCTTAAATCAAGTTTTGGGATAGTAAAAGTAGAAGGTTTGCATGAGCGGTTGCAACAAATGGAAATAAATGCCCGAACTAAAAAAGAACGGGAAGTGATCGGAGAACTAATGCTGGAGATAACTGCTATTTTCGATAAAGCTGAACCCATTATAAAAGCAAAAATGGAGCAATTATAAATTGCCCCATTTGCATACACACCCCTACCTAATCCACAAAGACTTTTCCTGTGTAAATTATTTTATTGTTTGATTGAACAGTTAGAATGTACAACCCACTATGTTGCGGTTTATCCATTGTAATTGTGTTATCCCTATCTCCAAGCAAGCTATTTTTTCCAGTTATTTTTCTTCCTGATAGGTCGTAAATGTTGGTTACAGTCATTATTTCTTTTTCTTGATGTAGTTGAATTATGATTTTGTTTCCTTCTACAAAATGCGAAGATGTTTTCCTTTTACTATCTACCGCTAGTTGTATGGTATTATAGTAGCTAGGTGTTCCGTCTATATCAACCTGAGCAATACGATAAAAACCATTCGCAAATGGATCTTTGTCTAAGAATGAATACTCATTTTTTCCAACCATTTTTTTAGAGGTAATTGTTGCTAATGACTCAAAATTTTTCCCATCGTTACTTTTTTCGATAGTAAAATGACTATTGTTTTTTTCCCTAGCAGTAGCCCATTCCAGCAAAGCACCTTCCGCTACATCTTTTCCTCTGAAATACAACCAAGTAACCGGTGTAGGGCTTATTGGAATAGACATTGTTGTGCTTGTGACATGGTCTCCACTAGGGTCACCGCTGCCATTAACCGTATTGAGCGCGATCCAAAAATTTGCATTGCCAAGTGTAGCTGCAGTAGGGGCGGTCCAAGGGATGTTTACTTGTGTGGTGCTAATAGGTTGCATAGCAATGTGTTCTATGTAATTCCTACCTCCCAGTGGTTCATTGGTAATGTTTGCCGGCAAAGCACTTCCCCAACCGTTGTAATTAGTATTTCCGGAGCCCGTGGCACAGGTCATTTGAAATCCAAAACCGGCAGGATTACCTGAAGCACTTCTCGTAATTCGCACTGTATAGCTCGCACCGGGTACATAACTCGTAACAGGTGTGCTTCCTGAAAGAAGTTGTAAAGAGACAGAAGGAGAAAAAGAGCCACCGCCATGACAATTGGTACAAATACCATTATCGAAAGGCGCACCTGTAACATTTTGTCCAAGATTGGTTGCCGGACCTGATGCAGAATGGATAGATGCGACCCCAACAACGATTATAGCAAAAAGCGAGAGCTTGTTTTTAGTGTAATATTTTTTCATAAGCGTTTATTTTTTTAATGGATTTTGAATTACAAATTTTAACTCAAATAAATGAATTTCTAAAATGTGTTTGTATGAACTGGGAGTTTTGTTAGATGAACTGGACAAAGTGCCGGTAAATAGTTTCAAACTATGCTAAATCTCATGATGGTTGGGAGTTTTAATGTAGGTTTGCGTGGATTGACTTAATCATGTTGCTAAAGAAATCCTTTATCACTTTATTGCTCGTTGTTACTTGTTCTACAGTATTTAGCCAAAAGAAAAACGACTATAAACAACACCGTATTCTTATTCTTTTGGATGGTTCATCAAGCATGATCGAAAAATGGAACAATAACCAAACACGATTCCAGACAGCAGGTTCTATTGTGACAAGGCTCATGGATAGCGTTTATCATTTCAATCCTAATGTAGAGTTTGCTTTGCGTGTGTATGGCCATCAGCACAGTGTGCCGGAAAAGAATTGCTTTGACACCAAAAGAGAGGTCAATTTTAGCAAGGACAATTATACACAAATGCTACTGCGCCTGGAATCATTGAAACCCATCGGCGTATCACCAATTGCCTATTCATTGAAGGAAGCAGCAGAAACAGATTTCAATGATTCCTACAATTACGCTTACAGTCTGGTATTAATAACTGACGGTGGTGAAAGCTGTAATGGAAATATATGCGATGTGGTGAAAAATTTATTAGACAAGCGAATTGAATTCAAACCTTACATCATAAGTCTTGTTGACTATCAACCGTTACGTGACCAATATGCCTGTCTTGGCAACTATTTGCTGGCATCCACCCCTAACACGATGGACAATACCATTCGTGAGATAGCCAAAGATTATAAACGTGTTTTAAATATACCTATAGCTAAACCCGTGGAGCCAGCGGTAAAAAATGCCCCCCCCGATAGTTGTCACTCCTGTAAAAGAAAAAGAGAACATAGAACCTGTCACCAGAAATAACAATCGTGATATTGCAAAAGAACCTACAACCAAACCTGCATTACCGGAACGTACAATCCCTGCTATTCCCTTACCAACAAAAGAAGCAGAACCCACACCAGTAGTACCAATATCACCAAAGCCAATTGTTGCGATTAAAAAAGAAAAGATTGCAAAGTTAAAACCGCGCACTACGCATCGTTTACTGGTAAAAAATGACATCCGTCCTACGATGCGCAAAAGAGCTATTGCGAAGATAGGATTACCGGCAAGAGAAGAAGAACCTATCGTAGCACTTAAAAAAGAAGAAATAGCTAAACTAAAAACAAATACCAATCTTAGAAGTTTTGGATTGTTTTGGTCTACACCATCATTAAAGAAAAGACCCATAGAACGTATCACAATACCACCAAAAGAACCCACACCGATAATAGCTTCCGCAAACACACCAAAACCTGCACCGGTAAGACCAGCCACAGCAAAACCTATTGTGCCCAAAACTCCTAACAGAGTAGTGATCAAAGATGCTTCTTTTAGTGTAAAGACAGAACCTGCGACAAACACTACACTTCAAGTTTTTTTCACAGATGGGAAAGGGAAATTCTATCAAACTACGCCACCGGTTGCATTGCTTGATTCCAAGACCAATAAAGAAATAAAACGTTTTTACAGAACAGTTGGTCCTGATGGCAACCCTGACCCACAAAATATACCTCCGGGTACCTATACGGTTCTTGTTGGTAAAAAGGGAAATTTCAGAGCGAAAAATGTGACGATACTCGCTAACAATAACAACAAAGTTTCTGTTATTGCAACTAACGGCACATTGAGCTTTAGATATACCGACAACTTTGAGCGACCAATAGATGAATTTACAGCATTGGTAAAAAAGAATTTTGAGCCAGGACCAGTCATGACCCAACCTTGTATAGAAGAAAAATTTTACGAATCGGGCAGCTATCATATTGAAGTAAACACAAACCCTATTTCACGTTTTTATATTGATCTGGATTTTGCCACAGATTTTATTATCCAGATAGATGAGCCGGGCTATTTGAGCATTACAAATACCAATAGTTTAGGCCGCGCATCGCTTTATTACCAGAATGGAGACATGTTTTCTAAGTTTGATGCAATAGATGTGAATGGAAATCCTGCTTTACAAAAAAAGATGCTGAAACCCGGAGCTTATGAGATCCGGTATAAAGAGAATGCAGCATTTCAATCTTCTATGGAAAAATCAGTAAAAGTAATCGTGAGAAGTAATACTACAACTGAAATCCTTTTGCAATAATAAATGAGTTAATCAGCAACAACCGACAGCAACCACTTATTCAAATTTTCAACAGCTTCTTTCATTTTCCATTTACTTTTATCACGTGCTTCTACATAGTTGGAAATACTACGCACTTGTAAAAAAGCTGTTTGTTGTTGAAGGCATACGTAATGAAAAGCTGCACCTTCCATAGTTTCTATTTGGCAATTGTATTTTTTTTCTCGCAAACTTGCAGTCACATCACTTCCAGTAACGCTGTTTACCGAAATACCTGAAACCCAAGGAGTATCTATTATAAAAGAAAACTCTTCCGTAGAATTTGTAAGTATTTTTTCAGAAAAAGGGAAATTGTTTTCTTCTTCTAATCCCAGCTCAAAAAAATCCAGAAAATTATAATGATCTTCTGCACCCATATCACCAAAAATTTCTGTTTTTACTGCATAAACATTTCCCAACAACAAACTTCTATCATAACTACCTGCAATACCTGCTTGTATAACCAGATCAAACGTTTTCTCACTTAATACTTTTGTCAAAGAATATGTGGTAGCAACCATTCCTACACCGGTAATCAAGAGCTGAATTCTATGATTGTCATTGAAAAAGATGTCGCTTCCCAGTTGTTTGTAATTGCTTTGTAAATGATGAATGAAGGGCGCAATTTCTAAATGAGTGGCAGCTGTGAGAAGTAAGTGCATGGATAGATTTTTGTGAAACCGCTGTGCGATACTACTTTTGCAAAATAAATAATCAAGATGGTTTATTTAACCCGTGTAGAACATTTTAACGCAGCACATCGTCTTTTCAATAAAGATTGGAGTGATGAAAAGAACGTAGAAGTATTTGGAAAGTGTGCCAATGCTAACTGGCACGGTCATAATTACGAACTGCATGTGACCGTGAAAGGTGAGCCTAATTTAGAAACAGGTTTCGTTTTCAATGCAAAAACATTGGGCGACATCATTAAAGATGTGATCGTGGAGAAAGCGGATCATAAAAACCTCAATGTGGATGTAGACTTCATGAAAGATAAATTTACTAGTGCAGAAAACTTTGCTATTGGCATTTGGAATGAACTACAACCACATGTTGAAAAAAACAAAGCAATACTACATTGCGTAAAACTCTATGAGACTCCAAAGATCTATGTGGAGTATTATGGATAGAAATTCGGGAAAAAATACTCACGTCATTTAGAACTTTGCATAACGAAGCGAGAAATGACGTGAAAATATTGTCTGGCAGGCTACACTAACACATCACCACTCATTTCTGCAGGTTTTTCCAATTCCATGATTTTCAAAATCGTGGGTGCAATATCTCCGAGTTTACCGGATTGAATTGTTCCTGTAAAGTCATTAGAAATAATGAATAATGGAACCGGATTGAGCGTATGAGCTGTATTGGGCGAGCCATCCGCATTTATCATATAATCTGCATTGCCATGATCTGCAGTTAAAAATATCGTGTAGCCATTCTCCAGAGCAAGTGGCACTATCTCACTTACACATTCATCTACTGTTTCTACAGCTTTTATCACAGCTTCCCAAACACCGGTATGCCCAACCATATCAGCATTTGCAAAGTTGAGACAAATAAAATCTGCTGTTTGATTTTTAATTTCAGGAAGTATTGCATTCTTCAAATCATAAGCACTCATTTCAGGTTTTAGATCGTAAGTGGGTACTGTCTTTGGAGAAGGCATCATGATACGTTTTTCGCCAACAAATTCTGCCTCTCTTCCACCGCTAAAAAAGAACGTAACGTGTGGATATTTTTCGGTTTCAGCAATGCGTATTTGCTTGAGTCCATTAGCTTCTATCACTTCGCCTAGTGTATGTGTCAGATTATCATTATGAAAGAACACACCTACATTTTTATAAGTAGCATCATATTCCGTCATGGTTGCGTAATTAAGATTCAATGGATACATTTCCTGCTCAGGAAAGGCCTGTTGTGTAAGCGCAATCGTTATTTCGCGACAGCGATCTGTGCGAAAATTAAAGCATATCACAATATCATCTTCTTCAATTAGCGCAACAGGATTGCCATTCTCTTCACACATGATGATCGGTTGTATAAATTCATCTGTCACTTCCTCTGCATATGAATTCTCTATAGCTTCGAGAGCATCTGTTGTATGAACTCCAATTCCTTTTGTAAGTGCATCATAAGCTATTTTCACTCGCTCCCAGCGTTTGTCTCTATCCATAGCATAATAACGACCACAAACCGTAGCTAACTTACCACCTGTTGTTGTTAGATGTTCATTTAATTCTTCAATAAATCCCAATCCACTCTTAGGGTCTGTATCACGTCCATCGGTAAATGCATGTACAGCTACTTTAGGAACGTTATTCTTTTGTGCAAGAGAGCAGAGGGCTTTTAGATGATTGATATGAGAATGCACTCCACCATCACTTACCAATCCGATAAAATGTACTGTTTTATTATTCACTTTTGCTACGTCAAAAAGTGCATGTAACACATTGTTTTGTTCCAATTCTCCGTCTCTCACAGCTACATTGATGCGCTGCAATTCTTGATAGACAATTCTTCCTGCACCAATATTTAAGTGTCCCACTTCAGAGTTTCCCATTTGTCCATCCGGCAAACCAACTGCCTCACCACAGGTTACCAATTCTGTATAAGGGTATTTGTCGTATAATGATTTTACAAAAGGGACGTTCGCGTTAGCAATTGCGTCTGAAGAAGGAACTTGTCCATGTCCCCACCCATCCATAATGATGAGCATTACTTTTTTTGACATGGCGCAAAATTAAACCAGTCACAAGCAATAAATGGCATTATTTTAGATAATCATTATCTTGTTGGCGAGAACCCGTGTGAATATTATCATGAACCGCACCATAAAACATATTATTCTATTCAGTTTCCTTCTTTTTCAATCGATATTCTCCTTTGCCGGCAATTGTATTGATGAAATAGGAAAGAAATTAGGAACCGGAAATGCCGCTGCTGTAGCTACGCATTTCGATAAAAATCTATCGCTCAGCGTTGCGGGTGGACAAGGCACTTACAGCAGTGCTCAGGCCGAAATGATACTAAATGATTTTCTTAAAAATAAGGATGTAACAAATGTAAGCATTGAGCGCAGCGGAAATAATAACAGTTGCAATTACGCCATTGGGAAGCTTACAACTTCTAAAGGAGATTATCGTTTGTACATGGTAGTGAAAGGTGGCAAAGACTGTATAATAAAGGAGCTAAGGCTAGAAAAATAATATTTATTTCAATACAATTTCTTTGAGTGGATCTCCTCCATCTATAAAAAACTGACCGTTAGGTTTTAATGCTTTTTTGATTGCACTTAAAGCTTGTTTTTCCATTTCTGGGTGTCTACCATCAAGAGTACCGACACGAACAGCAAATATCAGATCAAATTTTTTCTCCCCTTTTCCTAAAGCAAAATCTTCTATTGCTACCTTCTTCACATTAATTGATCCGGTTGTTATTTCTTCGCTACAATTTTTCTGAGTTTGTGCTATTGCTTTTGCAGAACGATCGATTGCCGTTACATGTCCCTTGCCAATTTTTTGTGCTATTGCTTTTGCAGTTAAACCGCTTCCACAACCAATCTCCAGTACACGAATTCCATTACGTAAAGGCAAATTCGCTACAATAGATGCAAGTCGGAGAGATAGTTTATTCGCCTTTCCTGAATTCTCTATCTTATAATTTCCTACGAATGTATTTTCTCCCAACAGATACCCTATCGCTCGTTTTATATTTCGATCAATGCTCTCATCTGTTTTTAAAAAGCTGATGTATTTATTGACCTCTGCTCTGCGAGATGGACTTAATTCATCAAAAACTTGTTTTGCCTTTTTATTGTTGTTTAAAGCTGCCTTTAATTTAGGATGAAAAGGAATAGTACGTTCTTCCGGATCGTATTCGATCGTTACACGAATAGTTTCACCTATCCTTTTTGGAGAGTTGTCGAGCATTTGCAAGTTGATATACAATCTCCATTGACCCGCATAGCGTACTAATGATTGTTTGTACGATTTCTCGTTTACTGTACCTTTTATACGGATAGGTGCGGTTTCTTTTCCTGCTTTTGCAAAAAGCGTTTTTAAAATTTTTTCAGGGACAAAAACAAATGGATTGATGCCGATAATGTCTAAAACAGCTTTAAACTTTTGCATCGCTCCAAAGAATTATCTCATGATACTCACTCCATTCGGATTGAAATTGCGACGTAATGAATCAAGCAACGAAGCAGTATCTATTGCGGCTACATTTGCTACCGGCATTACCACATAGAAAACAGTTGAATCAGCCGATGATTTCATCGATACATCATTACCATAGCTTTTCAATTTATCTGCTCTGCGCATTGCTTTGCCCATATCGTTGTAAGTATTAAGCACTACATCAAAGCTCAACATACCGTCTGCATTTGCAATAGTTGCAGTTGGCTCTACTGATAATGTAGTATCAGTAACAGGTGCGCTAGAGGTAGATTGGTTGCTGTCTTTTTGTGGCTCAACGATAAGCGGCATATCTTTCGTCCCGCTGTTTTGATTCATGTAGCGAATGCCGAAATAAGCCAATACACCCAAAGCCGCTAAAATCGCTACCCAAACACCGATCTTCGCCCAACTTATTCCATTAGAATCATCTGCCTGATAGGAATGTATATCTCTTTCAGATTGGATGGTTTCAGAAGATGTACTGTTGTAAGTAGATGTTGTTTCAGGATAAGTCGGTTCTTCCCTTTTAGTAAACTTCATCGTAGGAATAGGAGGAGGCGTGTGTACAAAATTTGGATCTGTAACAAACACTACTTTCCCACGCTCTTCTACAAATTTACCAACAGCCGGTATTTCCACAGCTTTGCCCGTATGCATGTCTGCACGAGCTTGCATGCTAAATTCACGTAGTGCGTTAGATGCTTTGCTAATGCTGATTTGTTCGTTGGTTGCAATAAAATTCGCCAGGTTATCATCAATAGAACCCAGCTGGGTCATCACTATTTCATAAGTGGGAGCCGTGAGTGACTCACCATCGTGCTTTGATGATTTCTTTTTCAGCTCCAAGTTTCCTAATCCATGTATATACACGAAATTATTTTTAAGCAAAAAATGCCCTATGTATTTAGCAATATCCATTATATACCTACTAATATGCTGCGCAAATTAAGAATTACAGATGACAATGATGCGTACTTAAAATTTAACTCTTATACCTCCGAATATATTGAACCCATATGCTTCGTAATTATACCACCGTTGATATCTGTTGTCAAAAAGGTTATTGACATTTAAGAAGGCTGATAATCTTGGAACAATATTGTACTCAGTGCCAAGACCTACATCAAAGGCTGCTTTATTTTTCACTTCCACACCAGTTGCATCTATAGTGTAAATACCATCTAACACGCGGCTGTAAGCTGTAAAAGTCAAATCTTTAAAAGGACGGAAACTGAAATCTGCATTAAAACGTAGACTCGGTTCATGCCATACACGCGAATAAGTATATTCGTAATAATTGAAGTAAGAACCTCCCAACTTAAGCGAGAATATATCGGCAATATCGTAACGAATGGTAGCTTCTACAGAAACTGCTTTTACATTGTCGTACACAATGAAAAAGGTATTTTCTGTAATATAATTATTCAAAAAAAGCGGCAGGTCTTTATAATCTCTATGACTCAATTTTGCAGAAAGAGAAAAATGGTTACCCAATCCTGCACTCAATCCACCGTATATTTCGTCTTGTTTTGTTTGGCGAATTAAATAGCTGGAAGAGAGATATGGATTATAAGTAGTTAACTGCTGAAATGTATTTTGGCGTAATGTACCGTCCCAACCGGCAAATACTGCAAATGGTGTATTGGGTAATTTATAACTCAAATATATATCGGGAAGAATATAACTATTATCTCCTCTACCCAATGTAGGACTGATACCTAAATGTGCTTTAAACCCAGCATTTTCGTAAGCGATCTTTGGCGCAAACTGCAAAACATTATTATTGCGTGCATTGCCATTGACATCATTCAAATTTGCTAAAAACAGATTTACGCTTGCATACGCTGTAAAATGTTTATCCAATTTTTTAGAAATAGGAGCCGATAAATTAAACATCGTTTCGGATATACCTTCTCTGCCATAATAACCAATCTTTACAGCAGGATGATAATTGATACCGATTGAATTTTCAACTTCATTAGAAGCATCTACCGAAGCAGAAACACCCCCATAAACATGTTTTGGAGCAGCACTTCCTGTATCAGTAAATCCTCCATAAAGCGCGTACTGATTTCTCAAAACTTCTAATGCTCCGTTATACCTCATTGTTTTTGTACGCAAACTTCCTTTTGCTTCTAATCCACTCAATGCAGTACGCTGATATTTGATAGCACCTTGTTGGCTAAGATGATGTAAATGAATAGCTGTGTTATACCTTTCTCCATTAAAACTCCCAATCCCAGCATCTAAATAAATGGTTGATAAATTACCTCCGCCAAATTTCACATAGTTAGGAAATGGTAACGAAACAGAATCTCTACCTAGTGCCAGTGGACGAATAGGCATTGCTGTATATGAATAAGACAGCACTTGCTGTGGTACATCGTACTGAAATGTTGGCGTTGTGGTTTCGCGCGGTGGCATGTCAGGTGTAAAGATTGGCTTAGGAGCTTGCTTTACTTCCGGTTTGTAAGATTGTATTACTTCTATGGTTTGATCTTTAAGCACAGTATCTTTCTTTTGCGCATAACTTGTATGGCAAAGAAAAAAACCGAATACAAAATAGAACGTCTTTTTCATCATGGAATAAATATGGTTGTATTTTGTCATCAACTATTCTACTAAGAGTTTGCTCTGTCCTTTTTCAAAATTCTTCACATTTTTCAATTTTTGACCAGCCTCTTGTTTCAAATCTTCGTATTTGGTGTTCTTAATAATACTTTGTAACGTAGCCTTTGCGTTGAAATAGTCTTTCTGCTTTGTCATAATATCAGCAAGAAGTATATAGGATTTTACTACCCAATAATTATTGCCCGAATTCGTTTTCACATTTTCAGCGGCTTGCAATTCTGCATCCTTATAATTTTCCTTTATAAAATAGAGTTCAGCAATTCTATATTTTGTTTCACTTGCCACTTCTTGATTTGATGAAGTTTTCTGTTGCATGTAAGCAGCTAATGCTTCGTCATGCTTTCCTTGCTGTTGTAGCGATTTCGCTTTAAAAAATTGTGCTTCATCTACTGCTTTTGCATCTACATCAGGTAGCGTGAGCAAGGTATCAGCGTATGTTGCTGCTACATCATAGTTTTTATTATTGTATTCTGTTCGTAATAAGCCTACATAGGCTAACTGTAGATTCTCCTTACTCATAGCACTTCTGCGAAGCGATGCATAGTATTTGTTGGCTTGTTGATAATCCTTTTTATTGTAAGCTATTGAGGCAGCATTCTTAGCACTGTTTTCCGAAAATTCATTCCAAGGCATATTCAACACTTGATCGTAATTCTTTAATGCCTCATCATAACTTTTCAATTGATAATTGCTTTCTGCAAGATAGTAATGCGCTCTAGTGGTAAATATTCCATTAGGGTATTTCTGAAGATAAGAGGTCAATGAAGTTTTTGCTTCACTCCACTTAGCAGCAGCTATTTGTGCTTCTGCAGCAGCATAATAAGTTGAGTCCAATGACTGCTCTGCATTCGTACCGATACTATTTTCTTTTAGCAACGCAGCATAAGCATCAGGTTGATTGTTTTCGATATATAAATTTCTAATCGCTTCCAATGCATCATCTTTTTCTTCTGATGAAGGATAGTTGACCACAATGTGCTTATAAGCATCTATTGCTTTATCATCTTTGTTGAGCTGTTGGTATGCAAATGCAGTTTTCATCCATGCTTTCACAGCATACTCCTTTCCTATATTATCATCCAGCAAGGGTTGCAACGCTGTAATTGCAGCTTGATACCTATCGTTTTCAATATGCGTAAGTCCCAATTCATAGCGAGCTTGTGTAGCGTAGGTTGTTGCTGGCTTTTTATTAATTACCTGATTAAGTAATTGTATTTTTTCATCGGTATTCCCATCTATACCTGCAATGATCGCTTTCTGTAAACGAGCATAATCCGACTCCGTTGTGTTTGCTGCAATTACTTTATTGTAGAGGCTATTCGCTTCCTTAAAATTCTTTTGCATAAAATATGCATCTGCTTCACGTAAAATCGCTGTATTGGATAATGATGAACTACCAGATGTACCTTCTTGTGCATTTTTGAAAAAGCCTTGTGCTCCTTTGTAGTCATTCAATTCCATCGCTGCATACCCCAAATTCAAATTGGCATTGGCTAACGTTGCTTGCGAGCTTATCCGGCTAGCTGAATTATCATTTGCATCTACTAATATTTTAGAATAGCTATAAGCATCTTGATAGCGTCTATTCCTGTATGCGATTTCTCCTCTCCAAAAATTCGCCGCCATTTGATAGTCAACATTAATCGGCTGATCTAATGATTGCATCAACAAATTGTCTGCCTCATTTAGGTTTCCTTTTTGCAACTGCTCCATCGCGTAGCCATACGTCACTTTTTGATAGATATCCCAATAGTTTGTATTTCGCTCACCTACTTTTTGCAATAAAGAATACGCCTCTTCATAATTATTGGTTCTTAGCAAAAGACCGGAAAGTAGCGTGCGTGCTTCGCCGGCAAATGATGTGTTAGGAAATTCGTTGAATAGGGTTCTAAAACTTTTTATGGCATCATCATAGTAGCCCATTTCGTAGGAAAGCTTGCCGTGCATCATAAGTGATGCTTCTTGCTGATGTTTGTTGATGGGCATGTCACTTGCTATCCCAAAAGCGTTGCGGGCACTTGCTTTATCACCTGTTTTTAGATAAGAATCTCCTAAAAGGTACATTGCTGTCTGCCCCAACGAATCTTGCGAATTACTTAATGGTTTGAATTTTTCAATGGCATTTTTCCATTCATTTACTTGATAATAGCTGTACCCCATTTCATACAATTCCTCCTTTCTTATCTTGTCAGAATTATCATAATAGTGTTCGAAATAAGGAAGTGCGTCTCCATAACGTCCTTGCTCAAATAAGACTTGGGCTGCCAGCAGATGCAGCTCATTATCATAGTAGGTCTTATTATTGTTTTTGATGAGATCGAGCGTTTTATCTAATGCCTCTTGTTGTTTACCGGTGAAGTAATAGATCTCTGCTTCGTAAAAAGAAACAATGTCTTTGTATTTTGGATCATTATCAATTTTCTTGAAACTAGCAAGTGCGTCTTCATAACGCCCCTCATTATAGGCAAGCAAACCGTGATAGTAGGTACCTGCATTTGCATAGCGACCACCTAAACCGTTAACCGCTTCAAAAAGTGGAGCCGCTTTGTCGAATTGCTTATTGTTGAAATAACTATAGGCTAATTCGAATTTTAAATCGACAATTTCCTCATTGTTCAAATTCACAATTTCTACACGCTCGAAGTAAGGGATCGCTTTTGCGTATTGCTGATTTTCAAAATGATACTGACCTAATGCAAATGAAGCACGTTGCTTGTAAACCGGATTGGTACTGTATAAAATAAAATTGGATGCAGAATCTTCCACTCCATCCGTATGCAGTTTTATTTGTGCAAGTGTTTGATAATACTTTGCAGTTTCACGAGAGTCTTCGGTATTGTTATAAACAGTTTTCGAATCTAGCAATAAGTATTTTTCTGCCGATTGTGCAGCCATTGCATAATGCCCTTGTCGATATTGTTCTTCTGCCAATCGCAGCCAACTGTATTGAGGCTGATTGATAAGATGATCCTGCGCAATAGATTTATTGGCGTAACCAAGCGAGAAAAAAACACCTGCCATGATGCAGCATGTTTTACCTGCTGATATTTTTTTCATTCAGTATTCGTTAGAAGTTCCAAGTTACGTTGATACTTGGGAATATAGGCAATTGATAAACTCTTACGTTTTGAGTTCTTTCAATGTAAAAAATATTGTTACGATCGTAAGCATTTGTTACGGTCAACGAAGTTTCAATATTATTATTTTCTGATAATTGGAAACGTTTCTTCGCTGAAAGGTCTAAGCGATGATACCAAGAAAGTCTACCTCCATTAAGTTCTTTAGCATACAAAACTCCGATAGATCCATTTGTTTGAAGATAGTTAGTGTTAATTCCATTTTCGATGATGTTAGGGTTTTCGTAAAATCCTTGGGTTTGAGTGAATGGAAATGGAGAACCTAAATTATAACGTACTGAAAGCTCAATATCTTTTTTCTTTCCTGCGCTGTACGACCCTACTATATTCAAATTGAAACGACGGTCGAAAGGAGCCGGATATTCTTGTCTTTCAGGAGTTTCAAGAACAGATTGTGCAACAAGTGTTACATACGTTACACGCTGAAAAGATGCTGCTGTATAAAAGAAGACTCGGTTTTTGACATATTTGGCAGAAAGGTCTATACCATATGCACTACCGGTACCTGCAATGAAATCTGCATCATTCGTATTTTTCTTCACACGGTTCAATTCTATATTTCTTGTAAAGTTTTTATACCAAGGTTCAAGATTGAACTCAACTCCTCGCACATCTACTTCTACTCCGGCAATTAAGTGGTAAGCTGTTTGCAAATTGGTAGGTACATCATTTCCATCCACATCTTTGATTGATTGGTCAGGACTTAGTAAAAAGCCTGTAAAGAAGTTCACGATGTCACGATCTGATTTTGTACTGATGATATTCTGAGAATACAACCCTGCTGCCGCTTTGAAACGAACATTAGGCGTTGCATTAAATTTCATCCCTAGTCTAGGCTCTGGAGATAATTTGGAAATTGAAGAATAATATTGCAAACGTACGCTAGGTTCTAACACAAACTTAGACCCAAAATTTTTTCGATAAATAGCGAATAATGCAGCAGTAGTATTATTTCGGTCTAAAATGGTGTTTACATCCGCAGAGTTTACATAGTTAAGAGTTGTATTCAAACCACTTACTTCCAAGCCATATTTTACCATGCTATAGTTGGGTAAAAAACTCGTAAAATCTACAGCTCCTTCAAAGCCTTTTATACTGCTTGTGCGATCTGTGTTTTTTGAAATAGCCGCTCCAATTTCATTAGCTGAAATATCATATTTTGAATAGGCAAAACGACCACTAATAAGTGTGGCAGAATTCCCTGGTGTAACAACAAATGTAGCTCCACCACCCCGTGCATTCCAATCGAAGTTTGCACGTTCAGCAGCTGTTACAGGGTCTAACACTCTTGCTTTATCGTCAAAATTAAATCCAAACAAATTGAGCTTACTGCCATTATCTCCACTGATAGTTACTTTACCATACAAATCTGTAAATGAATATGGCAATCCACTTTTGAAAGGTTCTCCAAAGCCACCATAAATAGACTTACTGGTACTTTCTAAATAACTGTGCTTAGCTGAGAGTAAATATGTAATACTTCCACCTCCTTCTGTTTTAGGTTTAGAAATAGGACCTTCTAACATAGCACGTGCCATTATGGGAGATACAGACAATTTTCCTGCATGACGATTTTTGTTACCATCTTTGGATCTGATATCCAACATTGCACCGGTACGATTACCGTATTGTGCGCCAAACCCTGCTGACTGAACATCTACGTTACGAATGGCATCTGTCTCGAAAACGGAATACAACCCAATCGAGTGAATAGGATTATAAATAGTGACACCATCTAATAAAATACCTGTCTGCACCGGAGAACCACCTCTAATGTATAACTGTCCACCTTGGTCTCCTGTGAATACAACACCCGGTACCACTTGTAGATATTGTGCTATATCCGGCTCACCACCAGAACTTGGCAATAGTTTTATCTCACGAGGAGTAATAGTAGTAGTACCTGCATTTACTTGAGTTATCTTTTCTTGTTGACGTGCACTTACCACCGCATCTTTTAGAGTGCGTGGCAACGGATCTATATATAGTTTTTGTGTGATGATATCGTTTGTTCCTACCTCAACAGCTACCAACGCTGTATCGTAGCCCATTGTTGTTGTAAACAGGTTGTAATTGCCGGCAGGAACCTGAGGGATAGAAAAATACCCGTTCACATCTGTCTGAGTTCCCAAGTTTGTTCCCTGCAATGCAACGATGACATAACTCATCGCCTCCCCTGATTTCTTTTCATAAACAAAACCCCGAACTGTACTTGATTGTGCAAAGGCTATGTTGCAAGCGAACAACAAGGCAAAAAGCAAGCGACTACGTAATTGCATGAATAGGACTAGTTTAAACAGATTGTTTTTTTGAAGCAAACAAAGATAGGGATTCCACATTGGGTTCAATCAGCTAAGCAATCCATATTTTGTGTTTATTGTAATATTTCTGCAAGATTTATTTCCCTTAATTTGTTTTTTGAAATTTTCATGACAATTTCCTTTGTAGATATGGAGCGACTTTTTTATTCATTCAAAATGCCCACTACTATTAAACTCGATTTGCAATGCACAGCCTGCCCTGAGTTTATTGAATGGGGTCGTCCGTATTTATCGATGAAGCAACCATCATTAAAACCACACAAAACATTTCTCTAAATGAAAATATTTTCTGCCGAACAAATAAAAGCATGCGATAGCTATACAGTACAAGCAAAGAATATCACTTCCATAGAGCTTATGGAACAAGCTGCTTCTCAATGTACCAACTGGCTGAAGTCTCACTTGGCAGACAATACGCTCTATGTAGTACTTTGTGGTACAGGCAATAATGGTGGTGATGGATTGGCAATTACAAGATTGCTTCATCAAAACGGTTATGCTGCAAAAGCATTTTTGTTGGAGTATAGCAGTGAGCTTTCTCCCAATTGTGCTACTAATCTTCAAAACCTAAAAAACATTGACGAAAGTCTTGTTTCCACTGTTCCTCAAGATACGTTTATTACTGATTTAGCTCCGCACATTGTCATCTTAGATGCTATATTAGGAACCGGACTAAACAGACCGGTAGATGGCTGGCTCAAACAATTCATTCATCAGATAAATGAACTACCTAATTTAAAACTAGCTATTGATATTCCCAGTGGACTTTCTTCTGACGATTTACCTAGCAATAATGCTATTTTTAAAGCACAACATACTCTTAGCTTTCAGTTTTATAAAAGAAGTTTTCTGCATCCAGAAGCTGCAAAATACACCGGGAACATTCACATTTTAGATATCGGTTTACATCCAACATTTATAGAACAAACAGCAACCCACTATTTTACTATTGACCAGAAAGAGATCAAGAAAATATACAAACCAAGAGATCCTTTTACACATAAAGGTGATTACGGTCATACTCTACTAGTGGGTGGTAGTTATGGCATGATGGGTGCTATTGCACTTTGTGCTAAAGCTGCTTTAAGAAGTGGTGTTGGTAAGGTCACAGCTTTGATACCGGATATGGGAATTGCTATTTTTCAAAACCAAGTTGTAGAGGCTATGTGCTTGACCAGCGGAGAAAACTACATAACAGAAATACGGAATAGCTTAGGTGTAAATGCTACAGGTGTTGGACCGGGCATGGGGTTAGCGAGAAGAACCGCAGAGGCACTTGAAAACTTTATCGAAGAACAAAAAGAACCGTTAGTATTGGACGCAGATGCGTTGAACATT